>JACSRQ010000075.1 GCA_014879675.1 Ignavibacteria bacterium | reverse complement strand
TCTTGGTAAGCTGCAGAGTTTTTACGATAAAGGTAAATTAAGCGACCAGAATTTAAATCCTGAAACACTCTATAAGCTTGGAGTGATCTCAAACGGTAAATTACCTCTTAAGATATTAGGTGAAGGTGAATTTAAACAGAAACTTGAAATAAGCGCTCATAAATTCAGTAAAACTGCGCTCGATAAAATTGAGAAAAGCGGGGGCAAGGCAATCGTTCTATGAGCAGTTTGGTAGAAAGCTTCAGAAATATATTCAAGATTCAGGAATTAAGGCAAAGGATAATATTTACAATATTACTCCTTATTGTTGTTAGAATTGGTGCTCATATCACGCTTCCGGGTATTGATACAGGTTTACTTGCTGAAGCTACTAAGAACCAGTCTGATAACACTCTTTTTGGACTTTATGACCTGTTTGTAGGCGGCGCATTTAAGAATGCTGCCATATTCGCACTCGGCATTATGCCGTATATTAGTGCATCCATTATCATCCAGCTGTTAGGCGCTGTAGTTCCTTATTTTCAGAAGCTCCAGAAAGAAGGAGAAGCAGGCAGAAAGAAGATCAATCAGCTTACCAGGTACGGAACTGTTCCCGTTGCGCTTATGCAGGCATGGGGCGTTAGCGTTCAGCTGAAAAGCAGAAACGTTGCGGGTGTAAGTATTGTATCTCCTGATGTCTCTCCGGTTTTGTTCGCAATTTCCTGTATCGTCCTCATGACGGCAGGTACTATTTTTATGATGTGGCTTGGTGAACAAATTACAGAGCGCGGAATTGGAAACGGTATTTCATTAATAATTTTTGTTGGTATCATCGATAGGCTTCCATATGCTTTCTTAGATGAATACCAGGTTGTTGCTTCAGGCGCAAGAAGTATCATTGTAGAATTGATAATTATTGCGGGGCTTGTATTGATAATTGCCGGCGTAGTAATGGTAACTCAGGCAATGCGGCGAATACCTGTGCAATATGCCAAAAGAGTAGTAGGACGTAAAATATACGGTGGTGTTACACAGTATATTCCGCTTAGGGTTAACCAGGCCGGTGTTATGCCGATCATTTTTGCTCAGTCAATTATGTTCGTGCCTAATACTGTTTTAACCTTCTTTCCCGATAGCCAGTTTATGCAAAGTATCTCAAAATACTTCGATCAAACAAGTATGGTATATGCATTCATGTACGGCTCGCTGATCGTGTTCTTTACATATTTTTATACTGCCATTGCATTCAATCCGAAAGATGTTTCGGATAATATGAAGAAGCAGGGCGGCTTTGTTCCGGGTGTTCGGCCTGGCAAAGCAACAAGTGATTTTATAGATAATATATTAACAAAAATAACTCTGCCGGGTTCAATTTTCCTGGCCATCATTGCGATCATGCCCGCATTTATTGCGCAGGCCGGTGTTACACAGGGTCTTGCACAGTTCTTCGGCGGAACAAGTTTGCTTATCGTGGTTGGTGTTGCTTTGGATACTCTTCAGCAGATCGAGTCTCATTTGGTTATGAGGCATTACGATGGCTTCATGAAGAGCGGTAAGATCAAAGGCAGAAGAGGTTAAAAATTCCCAGTGGTTAAGTCCGCTTTTGAAATAGAAGCCATCAGGGAAAGTTGTTCAATTGTAGCAGGCGTTCTTTCTTATATAGAAAAATTTCTGAATCCCGGTATTACAACCCTCGAAATTGATGAACTCGTTGAAGATTACATCAAGTCAAGGGGAGGAGTACCAGCATTCAAAGGTTATAAAGTTCACAAAAATGTATTTCCTGCCAGCGCCTGTATATCAATAAATGAAGAGGTTGTTCACGGCATACCGGGAGCGCGAAAGCTGATCGAAGGAGATATTGTGAGCATTGATGTTGGTGTGAAGAAAAATGATTATTATGGCGATGGAGCAAAAACTTTTGCAGTAGGAGATGTTGGCCCTGCTAAAAAAAAGCTGCTTAAAATAGCTGAAGAAAGTCTTTACCTTGGGCTTGAAAACGCAAGGGATGGAAATTTTATCAATGATGTATCGCTGGCTATTCAGCAGCATGTAGAGTCAGCTGGTTTCTCCGTTGTACGCGATCTCGTTGGACACGGGATCGGAAAAGAGCTTCACGAAGAGCCGCCAATTCCCAATTATTATCATAACGGTTACAAAGCTAAGTTCAAAGCGGGTATGACCGTTGCCATAGAACCAATGGTCAACTACGGCACCTACAAGGTTAAGGTCTTAAAAGATAAATGGACATATGTAACTGCAGACGGTGAACCCAGTGCTCATTATGAGCATTCAGTTTTGATTACTAAGGGTAAACCCGAAATTTTAACATCAGAGAGCAAGTAATATTTAATGGCAAAACAAGGCACGATCAAAGTTGACGGAATTATAACAGATACTTTGCCTAATGCAGCCTTCAAAGTAAAGCTTGAAAACGGGCACGAGATCATAGCCCATATTTCAGGCAAGATGAGAATGAATTTCATTAAGATCCTCGAAGGAGACAAGGTATCAGTTGAGCTTTCTCCGTATGACCTCACAAGAGGCAGGATCACTTACAGGTATAAGTAACTAAATTCCGCTTCACAGTAAAAAACCAGTATCAGCAATAAAAGCATAAGAGGTAACTAAAATGAAAGTAAGAAGCTCGGTAAAAAAGATGTGTGAGCACTGCAAGATCATTAAGAGAAAGAACGTGATTCGCGTAATTTGCAAGAATCCAAAGCACAAACAAAGACAGGGATAATAATAAATTTTCCAGGAGTAATTTCAATTGGCAAGAATAGCAGGAATTGATCTTCCAAAAAACAAAAGAGTAGTAATAGGTTTAACTTCTATCTTCGGGATCGGGAGAACAACTTCCGAAAAGATCCTCGAAAGGACCGGTATCAGCCATGATAAAAAAGTAGCTGATCTTACCGATGACGAGGTTAACCAGATACGTAACATAATAACTTCAGAGATCAAAGTTGAAGGTGCTCTAAAATCTGAGGTCCAGGCTAATATTAAGAGGCTTATGGATATCGGGTCTAACAGGGGCAAAAGGCATAGGAGAGGCTTACCTGTTCGCGGACAGAGAACCAAAACCAATGCAAGGACCAGAAAAGGCAAGAGGAAAACTGTTGCAGGTAAAAAGAAGGCAGCAGCTAAGAAGTAATATTTCATCGAGTTAATAATAAAAGTTAAAAAATGACACAGCAGGTAAAAAAGACAAAAAAGAAGACTATAGTTGAGTCAACCGGTGTTGCCCATGTTAAGGCAACATTTAATAATGTGATTGTAACTCTCACAGATGTACAGGGAAATACAATTTCATGGGCTTCATCAGGGAAAATGGGCTTTAAAGGCTCTAAGAAAAATACTCCGTTTGCCGCCCAGGTTGCTGCAGAAAGCGCAGTTAAAACTGCAATGGATGCCGGTTTAAGAAAAGTTGATGTTTTTATTAAAGGTCCGGGCTCCGGACGTGAAGCTGCTGTAAGGTCATTACAGACTTCAGGCCTTGAAATACTCAGTATTAAGGATATTACTCCGATCCCTCATAATGGGTGCAGGCCTCCAAAAAGAAGAAGAGTATAAAGAAAATAAATTATATATATCTATAAATGGCAAGATACACAGGACCAAGCTGCAAACTTTGCAGAAGAGAAAAAACTAAATTATTCCTCAAGGGAACCAAGTGCTTTACTGAAAAATGTCCCCTCGAAAGAAAAAATTACGCTCCCGGTCAGCATGGACTCTCCAGGAGAGCTAAGGTATCAGATTATTCAATCCAGTTAAGAGAAAAGCAGAAAGTAAAAAGAACGTATGGTGTTCTCGAAACACAGTTCAGGAATTACTTCGAGCTTGCTTCAAAGCAAAAGGGCAGAACAGGCGAGAACCTCGTGAAGCTTCTTGAAAGAAGACTGGATAATATCGTTTACCGTTCAGGTTTGGCTCCTTCCAGAAAATCTGCCAGGCAGCTTATCCTTCATAAACATTTCAGGATAAACGGCCAGATTGTTAACATTCCTTCATACCTTCTTAAGGCAGGGGATACTATTCAGGTTAAAGATAACAGCAAACAGGTTAAGGTATTCCATGAGTCTATGAAGAGAGTTAAGGATGATATGCTTCCTGCATGGTTGCAGATAGATAAATCAGGATTAAAGGGAACACTGCTGGCAATTCCTGAAAGAATAGATATACCGTTCACAGCCAATGAACAATTAATCGTTGAATTATATTCAAAATAGAAATAAAAATGACAAATCAATATATACAGTTCCCAGAGAAGTTAGAATTAGAGAAAGAAACCAATACCCGCTATTTCGGCCGCTTCGTTATGCAGCCGCTCGAAAAAGGTTATGGCATTACTCTTGGTAATGCTTTAAGAAGGGTGCTGATATCTTCTCTTCCAGGTACTGCAATAACCGGTATAAGAGTAAATAATGTACCTCATGAATTTACTACTATTAAGGATGTTGTGGAAGACGTTTCTGAGATCGTACTGAACCTCAAAGAAGTAAGGTTTAAGCAGAATATCAAAGGCGCAAACAAAGTTGAGCTCAGGCTTAAAGGGCCAATCGAGTTTATCGCTAGGCATATCCAGGAAGCAACTGAGGATTTCGAGATCTTAAATCCGAATCACCACATTGCAACCCTGAATAAGAATGCCGATGTAAGCATTACTCTTAAGATTGGTTCCGGAATTGGTTATGTTCCATCAGAAGATAATAAGGATCCGGAGCAGGACCTGCTTATGCTTCCTATTGACTCAATATTTACTCCAATCAAAAACGTTAAGTACGAAGTATTTGATACAAGAGTTGGACAGAAAACAGATTACGAAAGGCTTGTACTCGAAGTAACCACAGATGGTACAATTATCCCTGTTGACGCTTTAACACAGGCTGCGTCAGTACTTAACGAGCATGTTGCAATGTTCGAAAACTTCGGTAAAGTTACAGAAGAGAAGAAAGCGCCCGTTAAGGATGAAGAGACAGAATTCGCAAGGATCAGGAAAATGCTTCTTACTAATGTTGATGAGCTTAAGCTTTCTGTAAGAGCACAGAACTGCCTCCGCTCGGCGAATATCAAAACTCTTGGCGATCTTGTAAGGCACCAGGAAGTTGAAATGCTGCAGTTCAGGAATTTTGGCAGGAAATCACTCGCTGAGCTTGGTGAAATTCTCCAGGAAAACGGACTTTCGTTTGGTATGGATGTTGATAAGTATATTAAAGAAGAAAACTAAAATTTTAAAGCCGGACCTATATAGATGATACACAGAAATAAGGGCAGAAAATTAAAGAGAACAGCATCACACAGGAAAGCGTTGATATCCAATCTTTCCGTTTCTCTTATCATGCATAAAAAGATCAAAACCACTTTGGCTAAGGCTAAAGAATTGAGGGTTTGGATCGAGCCGATTATTACAAAATCAAGAAAAGCACTTCAGACAAAGGACTCAAAGCCTGAGTATGGTGTACATTTGAGAAGGGAAGTTAACGGGTTCCTTCAGGATAAAGGCGCCGTAAAAATGCTTTTTGATGAGATCGCTCCTAAGGTTATAAACCGTAATGGCGGCTATACAAGAGTGCTTAAGATGGGCCGCAGACTTGGCGATGGCGCTGAGCTTGCTTTGATCGAGCTTGTTGATTATAATCTTGAGCAGCTGAAGGATGAAACCGAAGCAGCTCAGAAAGATACCAAGGCTAAGGGTAAAACTAAAGCTAAATCCACTACAGCTAAGACTACAAAAGCAGCAGGAAAAGCACCTGCTGATAAAAAAACAGCAGGCAAAACAGCTAAACAAAAGAAGACTGCTGAAAAAACTACAGAAACAAAAAAATCTACAAAGGGTAAAAAGAAGGAAGCAGCTGAGTAATTATAATAATTAAGGGTAAGCAAAACTTATCAAATTAATGAAAATAACCACAGCTGAGTTCGTAAACAGTGTATCGGATCTTAACCAGCTCCCGACCGCTCATTTGCCCGAAATTGTATTTATCGGGCGCTCTAACGTAGGTAAATCCTCGCTTATAAACAAGATCTGTAATAAGAGCAAGCTTGCGAAAACAAGCTCAGTACCGGGCAGGACCAGGATGCTGAACTATTACCTTATCAACGAAGAATTCTATTTTGTCGATCTTCCCGGATATGGTTACGCAAAGGTGCCTGAACAGATAAAAACCGGATGGCGGAAACTTGTTGAAGAATACATAAGCACCCGCAAAAATATAAAGCTCGTGTTTGAGCTTATGGATTCACGTCATGACCCAACCTACCTTGACCAGCTTATGGTGAACTGGCTGGAGTATTACGAGATCAATTATGCAATAGTATTAACAAAAGCAGATAAGATCTCTTCCAATAAGATGGAAAGGCAGATCTATCGTACCAGCAAGATCGTAAGTAACGATGACCTTTGCAAGGACTATATTCCTTTTTCCGCAATTTCAGGGGAAGGAAAAGATACAGTTGTCAAACTTATCACAGAAAGCCTGAATTCATAAACCACTAACCCACTGATATCTTTGATAAAGAAAAAGATATTCACTCCGGGACCTACACAGGTTCATCAAGATGTTCTAAAAGCTACCATTTCATCAGATTTTTATCACAGAAGCGCAGAATTTAAAGAATTCTATTCAGGGCTTAACTCAAAGCTCAAGAAAATATTCCTTACAAACCAATATCTAAATGTACTAACCACATCAGGCACGGGTGCACTCGAAGCCGCAGTGCTCAATTTCTGTAAGCCCGGTGAAAATGTACTGTTCATTAACCAGGGCAGGTTTGGTGCGAGGTGGGGCGCCATTTGTAAAGCATATGGACTTAATGCCATCGAGCTTCCTATAACTTATGGCAGCGCTGCAGTTGCTGATGACCTGAAAAACGTTAATCTGCAGGGCATTAGTTCGGTACTGCTTACTCACACAGAAACTTCCACCGCTACATTAACCGATATTAAGCAGCTTACATCTTACATCAAAAGTAATTCAGATGCTATCGTAATTGTTGATGCAGTTACATCTGCGGGCTCCATTGAGTTCAGGATGGATGACTGGAACCTTGATGTGGCAGTTTCGGCATCTCAAAAAGGATTGATGACCCAGCCGGGTGCTGCAATTATTGCCTACAGCGAAAAGGCTATGAATAAAATGCAGGAAAATCCAATGCCGAGATACTTCTTCGACCTTCGGAAAGAAATGGATTCATTCAAAAAGGATTCGCTTACAACATGGACTCCCGCCGTTGGATTGTTCTTTGGTATGGATAAGGCCTGCGATATTATCCTCACTGAAGGATTGGAAAACAGATGGAAACGCACCGGTGAAATGGCGGAATATTTCAGAAAAACATCTGTAACAAATGGTTTCGGTCTATTTTCCTCTTCACCCAGCGACTCGCTTACTGCACTAACTATGCCCGATAACATTCCATCAGGAAAACTCATCAAGGCAATGAAAGAAAAGTATTCTGTGCAGATAGCCAACGGACAGGCAGAAATGAAAGATAAGATCGCCCGGTTTTCTCATATGGGTGACCTAGAAATGAATGATTTTCATGAGCTTACCGCACTTCTTCTGGATGAGTTAAATCAGTTAAAGGGAAACTGACTTATTGAAAGAAAAGAGAAATATTTTTGCAGCCGATTACGTTCACCCTCACGGATTAGATATACTTAAAAATAAGTTCAATGTTGTTGTATTGCCGCAAGGAAACAATGCAGCTTTACAACGAAGCCTGGTATCTTATGGCAAGTCGAAAGGTGCATTGCTTGTGCGTTCAACGAGAAATGTTGATGCAGCTTTACTGAAGTCGCTGAGCAACAATACAGGCATAGACCTGATCTGTACAGTTTCTTCGGGTTATGATAATTTAGATCTGGATGCTTGCAGAAAATACAGGATCAAAGCAATGAATGTAGCCGGCGCAAACAGCACTTCTGCAGCAGAATTCACAATTGCTCTTTTACTTGCAATTACAAAGAACATCATTCCCGCCAATAGTGATATGAAGAAGGGAAAGTTCACAAGCAGTGTGTATTCTAATACCGAGCTTGCTAGAAAGACAATTGGAATAATTGGGTTTGGCAGGATAGGCTCGAAAGTAGCGAAACTTGCCCGCGCTTTTGGAATGATTATAATTGCAAATGATATCAAACAAAGTGTCCGCGAAAAATATGACAGTATTAATTTCGTTTCATTAAATAAACTACTTAGCAGCTCAGATTTTATAACTATTCATACACCGCTGGATAAATCATCACACTATTTGCTTAATTCTTCAAATCTTAAAAATGTGAAGAAAGGGGCAGTGGTTGTAAATACTTCGCGCGGCGGTACAATCGATGAAAAGGCGCTTCTGAAGTTATTGAGATCCGGCGTCATTGGCTACGCAGGTATAGATGTATTCGAAAATGAGCCGTCATTCAATCGTGGATTCACGAAGCTCAGCAACGTTATATTAACACCGCATCTTGCAGGAAAGACGATTGAAAGCCGTGAGCGGATGGCAGCAGAAGCAGCTAAAAAAATCATCAAATTTTACGCTAAAAAGCTCACTTCGGTAGAATTAATCAATTGAAAAAATCAGGAAAAATCCGTATTTTTGATAAATTAAGCAATTTTTGGGAGGTTTAATGAAGTTCACTGTAAAGAGCAATGAGCTCATCAGCGCTATAAACAAAGTTATTTCTGTAACACCAACACGCTCCACGCTTCCTATTCTGAGTAATCTGTATTTCAGCCTCGAAGGAAAAGAGCTTACTATCATGGGCTCTGATCTTGAAGTATACATTGAAATAAAGATCAATGTTGATGGCAAGAGCGATGGCCAGGTTGCGCTGCCTGCGAAAAAACTTGAATCACTGCTGCAGAACCTTTCAGGTAAAGAGCTTAATGTTGACCTGCAAAGCGGATTCAAATGTATAATCAAAACCAAAGGTGGAAAGTGGACACTCACCGGTGAAGATCCAAACGACTTCCCAATGCCTGCAGAAGTTGAAGAATCAAAGCAGGTTGGGTTTGATGCTTCGCTGCTTTCACGCTATCTGCCTAAAGCTATTCACGCTGCAAGCACAGATGAGCTTCGCAGAAGTATGAACGGCGTTTTCTTTGAGATAAAGAAAGGTGAGTTCAAGGTTGTTTCAACCGATGGTCACAGGCTTGTAAAAATTATCAAAACAGATTTTGAGTATGACGGCGAAAAATCGACAATGCTTGTACCGATCAAAACCTGTCAGCTCATAACCAAGCTGTTCAAAGGTTCAGGCAAAGCACAGGAAGCAGAAGGCGGTGATGACACCGATGCTCCCGCAGATGGCAGCAGGATCGATATTAGCTTCAGTGCAGACTTCCTGAAGTGCACATACAACAACATTACAATCTACTCCAGGCTTATAGATGATACCTTCCCGAATTACGAGTCTGTGATTCCTAATGATAATGAAAAAATACTAAAAGTAGCAAAAGGCGATATAATTGGTGCGGTAAAACGTAGCATAATTATGTCTGACCAGGTAACCAATAAGACCTCATTCAACATTGTTGAGAGCGAGTTAAAGGTTAAAGCTGCGAACAATGAATACGGCACCGATGCGGATGAATCAGTTGACTGTTCGTTTACCGAGAGCGACGAGTTTGAGATCGCATTCAACGGAAAATACCTGCTCGAAGCGCTTCAGCATTTTGAAGGTGAAGAGCTGCTGTTTGATTTCAGCACACCACTTAAAGCATCCATTATTCGTCCTTCTGAACAGAAAGAGAACGAAGAGCTTATGATGCTTGTAATGCCTGTTAGAAATATTTAAAATGTTTCTTGAGGAGCTTCATTTAATTAATTTCAAAAATTACAGGAACAGTTCTTTCTCATTTAATCCCGGTTTGAATTTTATTTATGGTGAAAACGGGAATGGCAAAACCAATATTCTCGAGGCAATTTCTCTGTTATGCTATTCAAAAAGCTTCCTGATGAATTCTGATTCAGACTGCGTTATGCATGGCGAGAACCGCTATGATATTTCAGGCGGGTTCGAAAATGCATCCGGGTCTAAAAGCAGGGTAAAGATCTCGTACAACAGGGATACTTTCGCCAAAGAGCTCTATTATGGAAATGAAAAAGTATCAAAGCTCAACGAGTTCATTGGCAGTTTTCCGCTGGTTGTACTTTCTCCATATGATCTTAAACTTACTTCCGGAACTCCGCAGGACAGGCGAAGGAATTTTGACCTGCTTATATCGCAGGTTAGCAGGGTGTACTTAAGCGATCTGCGTGATTACAACAAGATCATAAAGCAGAAAAATTCACTGCTCAGAGAAAATGTTTTATCCCGCAGGTACCAGCCGATGGAAGTGCGCGATATGGTAACCCTGTGGAATTCAGAATTGCTTGAGCTTGCAGTAAAAATTATCTTCCGCCGCTTAGATTTTATTGAAGAGTTCCGCAAATATGTTGAGGAGTGCTTCAATAAAATTGTCGGCACAAGGTATATCCCTGTAATTACGTACGAATCAGATATATTCGAAGGCACCACTGATACCAGGTTCGATGCTTCCGAGATTCGCAGCAGGCTGAAATCGCTTCTGGATAGCAGGCTTGATGCAGAAATCAAACGGGGGCTTTCACTAAGCGGGCCGCATCGCGATAATTATATCTTCTCAATGAATAAAGACGGCACCCTTTTCGATATGCGCACATTTGCCTCCCAGGGAGAGCATAAAACTTTTGTAGTTTCACTCAAACTTTCGGAATTCGGCTATATCAAAGAAAACCTGCAGCACACAAATATCGGTGACCCGGTTCTGCTGCTTGATGATGTGTTTTCAGAGCTTGATAAAAGCAGGATAGCAAAAATTTCACAACTTATAACCGGCTTTAACCAGGTGTTTATTACTACTACAGATATCGATCACCTGGAAGTACTGAAGCTAAGCTTCAAGGAAACAAAGGCATTTAACATTATAAACGGTACGGTTCAATCAATATGATCGATCTCAAAGAACGTACGAAGAAACCTGCAGCCCTGGATGCGGAAATATCAAATATCCTGGGTGTTTTCAAAAAGGAGAAGAAAAAGCGGTTTGCGTTCTGGAATGATGCGGTAGGCGAAAAAATAGCACAGATCGCGTGGCCTACTTTCAAAAAACATGAAATATTATTTGTGAAGGTGCAGGATTCAACATGGAGATTTGTGCTTTCACAGCAAAAGGATGAGCTCATCCTGAATATCAATAAGAATTTAAAAGAAGATAAAAAAATAAAGGATATTATATTTAAGTAATGGCAGATAAAAAAGCAAAACCTGAATCCACGCAAAAGAAAGACGGCTACGGTGCAGATAGTATACAGGTCTTAAAAGGGCTTGAGCACGTAAGAAAAAGGCCTGCGATGTACATCGGCGATGTGTCAAGCAGAGGATTGCATCACCTTGCATATGAAGTTGTTGATAACAGTATCGATGAAGCACTGGGCGGTTACTGTGATAAGATTTCATTAACGATCAACAAAGATAACTCGATCACCGTTATTGATAACGGCCGGGGCATCCCAACCGGCATGCATCCGACCGAGAAAAAATCTGCACTTGAAGTTGTTATGACTGTGCTGAATGCGGGCGGTAAGTTCGATAGGAATACCTACAAAGTTTCGGGCGGTTTGCATGGTGTGGGTGTATCGGTAGTTAATGCGCTGAGTAAATGGCTTAAAGTAGAAGTTAAACGTGAAGGAAAAGTATTCGCGCAGGATTATAAAGCAGGTGTTCCAACCGGACCAGTTAAAGAAATTGGTAAAGTTAATATCAAAGATACCGGCACGATCACAACGTTCATGCCTGATGACTCGATATTTAACACTGTTAACTTCAAGTTCGAAATACTCGAAGATAGATTAAGAGAGCTTGCTTACCTCAACAAAGAAGTTACTATCACAATTAAGGATGAAAGAAGCAAAAAAGAAAATGTATTCCATTTTGAAGGCGGCATAAAGGAATTTGTAAAGTATATCGATAACTCCCGCAAATCCTTCATGAAAGAACCTATTTTTATTAAGGGTGAAAGAGATAATACACAGGTTGAAGTTGCGTTCCAGTACAATGAGTCATACAACGATAACATATTCACTTATGTTAACGATATTAATACTCATGAGGGCGGAACACATCTGGTTGGTTTCAAAACAGCGCTTACAAGGACACTGAATAATTATGGCGCAAAGGCTAATATTATTAAGACGGATAAAATTCAGCTTACGGGCGATGATTTCCGTGAAGGGTTAACTTGTGTTATCAGCACAAAAGTACCTGAGCCGCAGTTCGAAGGTCAAACTAAAACCAAGCTCGGAAACAGTGAAGTAAAAAGTATTGTTGAAATGATAGTGGGCGAGCAGCTACAGGAATTCCTTGAAGGCAATCCCGGTGTTGCCAAGAAGATCATTGAAAAATGTCTTCGTGCAGCCGAAGCAAGAGAAGCAGCACGCAAAGCCAGGGAGCTTATCCGCAGGAAAAACGCCCTTGAGTTTTCAGGCTTGCCGGGAAAGCTTGCAGATTGCTCTATAAGCGATCCGGAACATTGCGAAATTTACCTCGTCGAGGGTGACTCTGCGGGTGGTTCTGCAAAACAGGGCAGGGATAGAAGATTCCAGGCTATCCTTCCGCTTAAAGGAAAAATACTGAATGTTGAAAAGGCGAGAATGAACAAGGTTCTCGAAAATGATGAAATAAAATCGATCATCACCGCACTTGGTGCAGGTATCGGAAATTCAGACGAGTTCGATGAATCGAAACTGCGTTACGGAAAGGTTATCCTCATGTGCGACGCCGACGTAGACGGTTCTCATATCCGTACACTTCTGCTCACATTTTTCTACCGCCACATGAAAGAGATCATAGAAACCGGCAGATTGTATATTGCTCAGCCGCCGCTGTATAAAATAAAGATCGCAAAGGAAGAACACTATGCCTACGATGAGAACGAAAAAGACCAGATACTGAAACGCTTCAAGGTCAATACTAAGGCAGTCAAGGAAGAGCCTTCCGAAACTGAAGTGACGGATAGCGGAGAGATCGTTACCAAAGGCAAAGGATTTGCTATCTCGAGATTTAAAGGTCTCGGTGAAATGAACCCTGAGCAGCTTTGGTCAACTACAATGAACCCCGAGACCCGCACAATTCTGCAGGTATCGATCGATAGCGCAGTTGCTGCCGATAAGGTATTCGAAACGCTGATGGGTGAAGAAGTAGAGCCTAGAAGAGCTTTCATTGAAAAAAACGCTAAGTATGTAAAAAACCTCGATATCTAACATTTGATGACAATAATTCTGAAGTATTTAACTGCATTAATTTTTGTTAATGCAGTTTTGTTTTCTCAGACGAAAGTTCCGTTCAAGAAGCATCTATCCATTTATACAGGTATGGGGATCAATTACGGTATTACACAGGATTTTAATGATTACCTGATCGCTGCAATACCTTACAGCACGTCAGACAGTATTAAATCATTTAATGCCGGTGTTGAGTTCTTTGGGGGAGTTGAAGCAGATATTTCCCGGACATTTTCAGCCGGTGCAGAATACTCATATTATGTAAGAAGCCTGACTTATACCTTTTCGCCTGCGGTTTTTGATTATACAATAATCTCGCATCAGCCGTATGTTAAGCTGAGTTATGTATTCAGGGAAAACAGGTACAATTTTAAAATTGGCGGTGCATTTGGCTATCATTTTCAGCAGCTTGATAACCGCATTAATGCCTCCGTCACGGACAAATATACTTCATCCGGACCCTCGGGAAGACTTGATTTGACCTTTACACGAAGGCTCTCTCCCAATTTTTTTGTTTATATGAGCGGATTTGGATTCGCAAATTTTTACGGAAAGCTGAAGAATTCAAACGGTGCTCCCCTTAAATCAGTAAACTCAAATGTTGAAGCAAGTCTTGCCGGTTACGGAATGGGAGCAAGGCTGGGCGTTCAATTCTATATAGCGAAATTCTGATATGTTGGAAATTTTAAAGGCAATATTGCTGGGCGTTGTACAGGGATTGACAGAGTTTCTTCCGGTAAGCAGCACCGCGCATCTAAGGATAATCCCATCATTCTTCGGTTGGGGTGATATCGGTGCATCATATACTGCCGTAATGCAGGTCGGTACTATGATAGCAATCATCCTTTATTTCCGCAATGACCTGATGAATATGGTCAAGTCAACACTCCTAAGCCTTAAAACCCGTGATTTCAACAGCAAAGATACCAAGTTATTCATAATGATCATACTTGGAACCATTCCGATCGTTATACTTGGATTTCTGCTAAAAGATTTCATACGTCATGAGTTCAGGAATATGTACGTAGTAGCTTCAAGCTTAATTTTCTTTTCGCTGGTATTGTGGTTCGCAGATAGGTACACCAAAAAAACGGTGAATATGGAAAAGCTGGGATACGCAGATGGCCTGATAATCGGATTTTTCCAGGCATTGGCATTGATTCCCGGAGCATCGAGGTCCGGCTCTACGATCTCCGGCGCATTTTTCAGGAATATGACAAGGGAAGATGCTGCCAGATTTTCGTTCCTTCTCAGCATACCTGCGGTATTGCTGAGCGGCACCTATGAACTTTTCAGCCAGCGAGCTGAGCTGATGAAGGCAGATAGCGCTATTTTGAGCCTGGTCATCGCTACCATTGTTTCCGGAGTCGTGGGATACTGGTCCATTGGATTTCTGCTATCGTTCATCAAGAAGCACTCCATGAATCTCTTCGTTATTTATAGAATATTATTCGGTATTTTGATCATAATTTTATTATCAACTAAAGTAATTTCTAATTAGAAAGGAATTCAAATTAATGAAACTATCTTCATTAAAAATAATGGGCTTAGCCGCATTATTGTTAAGCTTTTTCGCATTTGTTTGCGGTAACGATAAAACTGAGACTACTGATGTTAAGAAACAGGATAACACAACTCAGACCCAAACAAATCAAACGCAAACACAAACTCAACAACAAACGAAAACTGACAGCATGACAACAAAAACAGACACAACAGATTCAAAAGATAAAAAAGATTCGAAAACTTCAAACATAGTGGTTATGAAGACCAGCATGGGAGATATTGAAATTGAACTTTTCGAAAAAGATGCCCCCCAGCATGTTGCTAACTTCAAAAAACTCGTTAACTCAGGTTTTTATGAAGGAACTACTTTCCATAGGGTAATCCAGGGATTCATGATACAGGGCGGCGATCCTAATTCAAAAGATAGCGACAGGTCAAACGATGGACAGGGCGGACCCGGTTATACTGTTCCTGCAGAGATTAAAGCAAAGCATGAGATCGGCGCGCTTGCAGGTGCAAGGCTTGGCGATGCTGTTAACCCGAAAAAGGAATCTAGCGGCAGCCAGTTCTATATTGTAACAGGTGATGCATCGCATCTTGACGGCCAATACACTGTTTACGGAAAAGTAACCAAGGGTATGGATATTGCTTACAAGATCGAAAAAGTAAAAAAAGACGGCATGGATAATCCGATCGATAAAATTACCATTCAGAAGATTTCATACAAATAATAATCAACCAGCAGTAAAGGCAAATTGAGAACATTTAATGAGTTCCGGAATGAAGTAACATCAGGAAAGCTGAAAAATGTGTACTATGTTGCCGCAAGTGATAATTATTTTGTTTCTAAAGCAGGTGATATTTTAAGGGAGAAGTTATTTGGTTCAGCTTTGAACAGGGATAACTTCTTCCTTAGATACGCCGATGACACTTCGGTTCAGGATGTTTCGGATCTGGCTTCAAATTTCGCTTCTTTATTTTCTTCCGAGAAGGTGATCATTGTTAAGCGCTGTGAAAAATATTCCCGCAAGATGTCCGAATTTCTTGAGATCACCGATAACCTGGGAAAAAAGGATAAAAGCACCTACATGATGCTGGTTTTTGATCCCGCATTTGTTGCCGATAAAAAGCTTGATGACAAGCGGGATTTTTATGATTTCTCAGACCTTCCTCAGAAAGAGCTTTATGAATGGGTAAGGAGTGAATTTGAATCAAGGGATGTTTCTATCCAGAATGATGCGCTTGACCTGTTTATTACTTCCATTCCGCGTTCTTTTGATCTCCTGAGTTCGGAGATCGAAAAAGTAAGTAATTTTGAATTTGAAGGAACCGATAGGGCGCTGAAGAAAGAGATCATTCTTCAGTTCATCGGGTACGATAGGGAAGCAAGTCCGGATGAGCTTGTTTTTGCAATAGCTAAAAAGGACAGAAACAGGGCTTTTTCGGTATTAGATAACTTGTTAAATTCCAAAGGAATGAACGAAGTTTACCTGCTTTCTATGATCAGTGGTTTTTATATGGATATTATCTCATTCAAAACACGTGGATTAGACAGTATGGATAGCAGGATGTTGTTTCAAAAATACAAAATGTGGGGTGAAAGAGCTAAAATAGCCAAAAGCTGCCATAAATCAATGGAATTACAATCTTTGCAAAATTCATTCGGTAAACTTATCGATACTGATAAGAAGCTGAAAAGCAGTCAGGTTGACCCCAAAATACTCATGATTTCGCTGGTTCAGGAGCTTATTAATGCTTAATTTACATGAAACCGGAACAAATTTCAATATTTTTCGTTAAAATAATAGAGAACTGATGGCACCTTCGAAAGAAGGAATAAATGTTAAGAAGTTGACAGATGAAGAGCTGATCTTCCGGTTCCAGGAAGGCGACATTTTGTCATACAATGAAATAGTGGCCAGGTATAAGGATAGGTTAACGAACTATATTTTCAGGTACGTTGGAAGCTACGATGAGTGCGATGATATTGTGCAGGATACATTTGTAAAAGTATATACTTCAAAACACCTGTACAAGGAGATCGCCAAATTTTCCACGTGGATATATACCATTGCCATCAACCTCGCAAAAACGAAGGTTGTGAAGCAGCAAAAGTATAAAACGTTCTCCATCAGCAATGTTTATGATGATGAAAATAAAGATTTCGATCTGCCTGATGAAGCGTTTACACCGGATGTTGATGCAAACGCGAAATTTCTGAATGCTCATATTCAAAAAGCGCTTGACCAGATAAACGAAAATTACAGGGAGCTTGTTATACTTAGAGATATAGAAGATTATTCATACGAAGAGATAGTGGATATGACCGGATTGCCGATGGGTACTGTGAAATCAAGAATTAACAGGGGCCGTGAAAAGCTCCAGGAGCTTTTGAAAGATATTTACAATGAAGAATGATTCTCCTATTAAGGAGGTAAAGAAATGTTAAACGACGACGACAAATATAAAGCATTAAGGGATACTCTCAGGTCTGTGCCTCGTGTAAAGGCCAAGAGTGATTTCGAATCGCGTTTGATGGCCAGGATACGGGAAGCAGAAAAACAGCCTGTTCACCATGCAGCACCGGTGGTGCATAAATCGGCTGTTGTTAAAAGCTGGTGGGCTAATCTCTTCAGGCCTGCTTTTGCACCTGCACTTGGGCTTACGGTCGTATTGCTGATCACCGTGGTTGTTTATTTTGCCTACTTTGCCAAAATGAACGACTCCAATCCGGTGAACCAGCAGCAGTTTGTCAGTTCTACAAACCAGGGTGATCTTGTTATATATGTAAAAAGCGATACCAGCAACTACAGCAGCAATTATCCCAGGGAGTACAGCGCAGCTAACCCCGACGAAAATCAGAACCGCAGCAGTGATTTCTACTATTCATCTCCGCATGAGATGCCGAGTGATTTTAATGCACGTCCGGACCCTAAAACAACTCCAGGCACCGAGCTTAAACCGGATAGAGTAAGTGAAGAGCAAAGGTTTGAAATGCAAAAAGGCTACGAAAAGGATAAAGAAAAGGGCGTTGATGTTAAAGGTGAAGTAAAACCCCTGCCCCCTGTGATGAAAAAGGAAAGCCTCAAAAAGGAGTCAAAAGAAGATTCCAAATTGAGCGATGAAAAGAAGAATATTTATTTCGATGATGATGCTGTGAAGCAGGAAGATAAAAAGACAAATGCCAAGAGGAAAGAAACTGAAAAAGTGAAAGATAATGAATCTGAGGCAAACGATGAGATCAAGCAGCAAACAAAAGATACAAATAGCAGAATAAGCAGGGCAACTAAAAAAGATTCAACTAAAACTAAAGATTCCGATACAGAAGCAGAGCAAAAAAAATAGCGCCCCATAGGCGCTATTTTTTTATACTATATTCAGATTAGAATTACTTCTTTTCGATCATCCTTTTCTCAAGAATATTATCAATCAATCCGTATGTCTTAGCCTCTTCAGCGGTCATGAAGTTATCGCGGTCGCAATCCTTCTTGATCGTCTCGTAATCTTTTCCGGTATGCCTGGCAAGTATCATATATAAAGCATCCCTTGTCTTGATCATTTCCTTGGTGTATATCTCAATATCAGTAGCCTGGCCCTGAGTTCCTCCAAGCGGCTGGTGGATCATTATTTTCGAGTGGGGGAGCGATGTGCGCTTTCCCTTCTCGCCGCCTGCAAGCAAAACCGCGCCCATAGAGGCAGCCATACCCGTGCAGATAGTAGCCACATGAGGCTTTATATACTGCATGGTGTCATAAATTGCCAGCCCGGCTGAAACACTGCCGCCCGGCGAGTTTATGTAAAGCATCACATCTTTATCAGCGTCTTCTGATTCAAGGAAAAGAAGCTGCGCTATAACAAGGCTTGCGGTATGGTCATCTACCGGGAAGCCAAGGAAAATAATCCTTTCCCTGAGCAGCCTTGAGTAAATATCCATGCCTCTTTCGCCGCGCGCTGTTTGTTCAACAACCATTGGCACTAACTGGTTGGAAATATTCAGGCCTTTCTCAATTTCTGATCTGTTGCCTGCAATAATTTTGTGGTAATCCATCAAACCGTCCTTTTTAATTTAGGTTAATTAAGATTTCTTCTTTTTGGTCTTTTTTGGTTTGGCTTCTTTTTCTTCTTCTGTGGTCTCTTCTGAATTTTCTGTGTTCTCTTCGTCAGATTTCAATACATCCTTTATCTTAGCATTTTCTATAAGGAAATTCATCAGTTTGTCGTCGAGTATCCTGTATTTTACATCAGCATTGTTCTCGTAAACTGCCTTTATCTTATCAACAGGCAAATTGTATTTCTTGGCATCAGCTTCAATCACCGGCTCAAGATCTGCATCACTAACTTCCATCTTTTCCTGGTCAACAATCTTATCCCTGATCAGGTACCATTTTACCTGCAGTATCGCTTCTGCGCGTTTCGTACGCCTGAACTCTTCTTCATCAAACCCTGCCGGAAGCTGGCGTTTTGGATTCTGGTTCTTAACGTCTTCAACGTATGAGTTCAGAATGTTCTCAACAAGCGCATCGGGAACGGGAACGTCATTTAGCTTGATCAATTCGCTGACAATGTTGTTCCTAATCTCCTGGTCACCGATATTTTTGTAAATGCCTTCCAGATCAGTTCTTACTTTAGCCCTGAATTCCTCAACTGTCTTGATCTCTGCATCTTTGTATATAGTATTAAAGAATTCTTCTTTGAGCTCGGGGAAAACTACTTTCTCAACTTTAGTGCAGAATACTTTGTACTTTTCAGTAGTGCCTTCTTCCTGGCCCGGCAGCATTAAAACGCGTTCTTCGCCCGGGGCGATCTGGTCAAGCTGTTCTTTGAATTCTTTGTTAATCTGGGGATCATTTAAATAGAATCTGACATCTTTATCTCTCTGTCCGATAATATCCACACCTGTTTCATCAAGCTTCTGAACATCCATCGTTATTGTAAACTCATCGCCATCTGCTTTTTCTGCCGGCTCATAGGTCACATGTTTTGACTGCATGTACTTAACTTCATCATCAAGTATCTTATCATTTATCTCGTAAACTGTTCTGCTTACCTGTACACCTTTATAATCGGCCAGGTCAAAATCAGGCTTTACCTCGTATTTGATCTTGAATTTAAACAGCTGCCTGTTCTCATAATCCATATCAACCATCTGTGCCTCGCCAAGCGGATGAACGTGATTCTCGTCCAGGTAGTTCTTATATACCTCATTGGCTACATCTTCAAGCGAAGCCTGTTCTATCATTTCGCCATACATGCGTTTAATCATAGAAACGGGTGCTTTTCCTTTGCGAAAACCGGGAATTTCAGCCTTTTTTTGATACTTTTTGATGGCTTTTTCAAAATGAGGAGCTAAATCTTCATATGAGAGCTCAAACTCTACTTCATGTTTTACTGCGTCTGCTTTATTTACCTTAAATTCCATGTCCTAAAATTAGTTATTCTGCAAATATAACTTTTCTCAAATATCCGAACAATGTATTATTTTGAGGGTTATAATAGAGCTGAGTGGACGACAGTAAATAAAAATTTCCCAATAACTATGCTAGAAGAAGTTCTCGACCCAAAATTTAAATATGCTTGACCTCACCCCCTAACCCCCTCTCCTGACAGGAGAGGAGGAACTGAGAAATTGCTGAGTTCTTTCTCCCCTCTCCCTTTGGGAGAGGGGCCGGGGGTGAGGGTCAAAAGCAAAATTATCAAGTAAATGTTTTACCGTCGTGTACTTAGATAATGGATGGTAATCTCTATGATTGATTTAGATTTGCGCTTTATAGTATTAAAGACGCCTATTTAAACTGATTATTTTATTGAATAGTAAATTCCTTTAACTTTAGATAAATTTGCTTCTATGACAGGAAAATTGCAGAAATTACTTCAAAAACGCACGAGAACGGTTATCGGACTGCTCTCAGGTACCTCGGTTGACGGGGTTGATGCGATACTGATGAAGATTACCGGCAGCGGGAAATCGAGCAGGATCAAAGTTATTGATTTTATTACTCATCCAATCCCTGAAGATATTAGGTATGCTGTTTTCCGGAATTCCGATAAAAAGACTGCCTCAATTGATGAAATTGCAAGGTTGAATGTCATATTGGGAGCAATTTTTGCTGATGCTTTCCACAAACTGCTGCGCAAGAACAGAATGTCAGCTGCCGGTATCGATCTAATCGGCTCTCATGGACAAACTATACACCATTTGCCTGGCAAAGAAAGCTTCCTAGGCTTCAGGGTTAAGACAACTATGCAGATTGGGGACCCTTCCGTGATTGCCAATTTAACAGGTATTACAACCGTAGGTGATTTCCGCATTGCAGATTGTGCGGTAGATGGAGACGGTGCTCCGCTGGTGCCTTATCTTGACCATCTTCTATTTGCTGATAAGAAGAAAAACAGGGGACTTCTTAATATCGGCGGTATCTCAAACATCACAATCTTACCCAAGGGTTCTACTCTGTGCAGCGTATTCGCATTTGATACCGGCCCGGGTAACATGCTGATTGATGGTCTTATGTATCACCTGTACCATAAAAAGTTCGATAAGGACGCTAGAATAGCTAAAAAAGGGACCGTTGTACCTAAGTTGTTCGAATGTCTGCTCCAGGATACAGTTTACCGTCAAAATCCCCCTAAATCAACCGGCAGAGAGCATTATGGCCAGCAATTCCAGAAAAAGCTGCTAAAGGCCGCTAAAGGATTGAAGTCTGCAGATATAATACGAACAGTAACAGAGTTCACTGCTTATTCGATATGGTATAATTATCAGAACTTCATAGAATCAAAATGCAGAATTGATGAGCTTATCATAAGCGGCGGCGGTGCGGAAAATCCTTTAATTAAGTCCACGCTATCTAATTACTTTAAAGGCGTTAAGGTGATTCCACTAAAGCAATTTGGAGTAAGTACTCAAAACAAAGAGGCTGTGCTTTTTGCTGTTTTGGCGAATGAATGTATCGCAGGAAATGCGGCTAACATGCGTTCGGTTACCGGCTCAACAAAGAGTGTAATATTGGGAAAAATTTGTCAGGCATAATAATAAAATAGTAGCACAGACATTCTTGTCTGTGTTGTTTTATGAATTTCAATACATATGCAGACAAGAATGTGTGTTCTTATAAAAAAAACAATATGTTCAAAGATAAAATTGCAATAGTAACCGGGGGAACCGGCGCCTTGGGCAGAGTCATAGTGAACCGTTTGGCTGAAGCTGGCATGAAGGTCTATGTTCCCGTAAGGTCGATAAATGAGTTTAACGCTATCTTTGATGACTCCCAAAGAGATATAGAAGATTTTAAAGGATTGCTCCGCAGATATGCCCTAGCCTGTGATGCTACGAATGAGGAAGAGGTTAGAGAATTCTGTGATAATGTGGTGAAGCAGGAAAAAACCATTGATTACCTTGTAAATACGGTCGGCGGCTACCATCCGAAGCGAAATGTGCTTGATACGGATAGAGAGCTAATCGATAGGCAATTGCTCATGAACTTTTACACTACATTTTTCTTCACGAAGTACTCTTTGGGCTACTTTATGGCTAATAATTTCGGAAGAGTGGTATCCATTGGAGCAAAGCCGGCTATTGAGACCACAGCCGGTAAGTTTGCGTATTCCTTCAGTAAGGCTGGTGTTGTGAATCTGATGCAAACCCTTGCTGAGGAGCACAAAGGTGATAATATTACATTCAATTCCATCATACCAAGCGTTATTGATACACCTGCAAACCGTGAAAGCATGCAGAACCAGGATTATTCAGCCTGGGTAACTCCACTTGAAATTGCCGAAACCTCCCTGTTTTTACTGGGTGACGGAGTGAAATCATATAGAGGGAATGTGATTAAAATGTATGGGAAAGTATGAACAGTACTTTGAAGCTCCCCTCCAAAGGAGTCCTTTGGACCTGT
>JACSRQ010000081.1 GCA_014879675.1 Ignavibacteria bacterium | reverse complement strand
TAAGTAGGTAAGTAGGTAAGTAGGTAAGTAGGTAAGTAGGTAAGTAGGTAAGTAGGTAAGTAGGTAAGTTGGTAAGTAGGTGAGTAGTTAAATGGTTGATCGGTTAAATGGTTGACCGGTTAAATGGTTAATTGGTTAATCGATTAATCGGTTAAACCGTTGGACGGCTAAACGGCTATACTTCTAAGAGTAACTGATATTTGTTGGAACATTTAGGAAAACCGAAGGTAAAAATTTATATAATAATTAACTTTTCGCTATTTCACAAATTCACTATTTCACCATGTCACTATGTCTCAATTTCACTATTTCGCTATTTCACCATGTCACTATTTCGCTATTTGTTATGGTAAAATTATGTGAGTTCAATAAACAGAATAAATTTTTAGATTTGCAAATATGACATTTTTGAATCCAGCAATACTTTGGGCCCTCGCAGCGGTATCGATACCGATATTAATACATATATTTAACCTGAAGCGGACAAAAAAGATCGAGTTTTCGACGCTCATGTTCCTAAAGGAGATTCAGCAATCCAAATACCGCAGGATAAAGCTCAAACAACTGCTCATTCTGCTTTGCAGGATAGCATTCATTATTCTGCTGGTAATGATGTTCTCGCGGCCGTTCGATACGGGATTCCTCGGCTCGCCGGGCAGCAAGGCAAGAAGTACCGTGCTGCTCATACTTGATGATTCGTTCAGCATGCAGTCCAGAACTTCATCCGGCAGTGAGCTTGATGCCGCTAAAAGAAAGCTCGCGGAAACCATCGACATTTTGGGTAACGATGACGAAATTTATTTTGCCACAGTATCCTCTATAGGTGATGCAGGAAGGGATTTTCACATAAAAGATAAGAACAGGCTTAAAGATTCAGCCGGCAGTATCAAAGCATCCGATATTACGCGCGACCTGAATGAAGTGATGTATTATGCCAATGATATTCTAAGGTCATCATCAAGCGGATTCAAAGAAATATATTTGTTCACAGATGGACAGAAGAGCTTCATAGAGAACAATTCACCAATTGCCGGCAGTATCAAACCCGAGATGAATACAAAGCTGAATATAGTTCTGACCGGCAGCCGGTTAGCGAATAACCTTTCGGTTGATACGGTGAATCTGGTTTCAAAGATATTTGAAAAAGACAGGCCGGTGAAACTGAAGGCATCGGTTACGAATCACAACAATTATAATGTTACCAATAAAAGTATCACGGCAGTATATGGCAGTTTAAAGGATGAAAAGGTGATCGATATTCCCGCTAACTCGACTGTTGATGTTGAGTTCCAGATCAAGCCCGGCGCGGCCGGATTTACCGGCGGAACGATCGAGCTTCAACAAAGCGAAATTGCTGATGACGAGCTTTCGGGAGATAACACGCAGTACTTTACATTTTACGTTCCGCAGAAAGTCAGCGTATTGATGGCATCAGGCACACCTTCGGAATCAGAATACCTAAAGCTTGCGCTTTCTTCATCCGAAGAGATATTTAAGGCTGATAATCCGAACAATCCGGTTTACTTTGAGATCAACGATGTATCGAGTTCCGATATCTCATCACTTGACCTGAAAAAATATGACTGCATAGTCCTTTCCGGTAAAGGCAGCTTCTCACAGAATGAAACTACAAAGCTTGCTGAGTATATTGAAAACGGCGGCGGAGTGCTTGTATATCCCGGCGTTTCAGTAACACCCGAGAATTACAATAATTCTTTAATGAAAGCACTGAACCTGCCTTATATAATTTCTCAGTTCACAGAAACCACGCCTGCCGGATTTGATAAGATCGATTACTCACACCCGGTGTTTGAAGGTATTTTCAAAAAAGTATCCGGCGAAACACCCGGACCTGAATCACCGGCAATAAACTCAGGATTTGATCTTGCAAGCGGAATAAACTCCATTGCCGTTGTTACAATGACCAATGGTAAGAATTTTATGGTCGAGTATTCCAAAGGGCGCGGCAGGCTGATGATGTTCGCAGTATCACCTGATTTCAGGAATTCAGACTTCCCTTCAAAGAACCTGTTCTCACCCATCACAGTAAGAAGTGTTTTATACATGGCTAACATTAACGGCATCCGTCCCGGCACAGCAGGCAAAGATTATTTTGCGGATGTGAATGTATCCGATGCGGGTGATTCACTTAAACTCATTTCTTCATTGAAAGATGCTTCGCCAATATCAATTCCGGTAACTGAAAATACACAGGTTATAAATCTGCATAACAATATTCCAAATTCTTCGGTTTATTCACTCAGCTCAGCAGGTGAAGAGATCATGAGATTTCCTGTTAACTTCGAAAAGGCGGAATCATTTACCACCAGACTTACCCCAACTGAAACCAAGGATTATATCAAAAAGACATTTGGCATCGAGCCGGAAGTTATTGAACCGCAGGAAACTGTAAGTGCGGCGATAATTGATATCCGCACCGGACGTGATCTGTGGCAGTATTTTTTGATGGCTTCACTTATATTTCTGTTAATTGAGTATTTACTGGCGCGTTCAATTCTGAAAACGAAGTAAAATTTAGCTTTTTAATAAGATTTTTTTTAAGTATATTTAAGTCCTTAAAAATAAGGCGATTACAAGAATATTATAAAAATAAGAGGAGAATTCCAGATATGAGATTGGTAAAAGCATTTGCAGCCCTATTGATCTTAGCAACAGTTTCAATTTATGTGGGTGGATGTAATTCAGCCGAGCAGACAACTGCTAAGCTAGCTTACAACCAGGGCGATTATAAAAAAGCCGAAACAGAGTTTGACAAAGAAACAAAGAATAACCCTTTGAATGAAGAAGCATGGTTTTATCTTGCAATGTCCAGGGCACAGCTTGGCAATCCCGAAGGCGTTAAAACAGCTATGGACCAGTACAGGAAACTTGGCAAGAACACATTTTCAGTTGAGCTTACCGAAGCATGGGGAACCATGTATGACAGAGGCTACAAACAGTACGAAGACGGCGAAAAGATCGCCAAGACAGGTAAAGATGATGAAGCTGTAAAAAAATTCGAGCAGTCACTTATTAACTTCGATATAGCTTACGCAATACAGCCGGATAGCGCTTTTGTTAAAGATAACATCTCCGCCCTAAACGGAAGGATGAACACAATTCTTGTTAAGCCTACAATCGATAGAGGTGTTGAGCTTGAGAAGAACGGTGATTTCGGCGGCGCAATTGCAGAGTATAACAAAGGACTTGAAAAAGTAACCAAAGGCTCAGGCGCATACGAAGTAATTATTTACAACATCTCACTTGCAAACCTTAAATGGGGCGAGAAGATGAGAGAAGCCAATCCTGATGATGCAACATATAAGGATAAATATAACGCAGCGCTTCCATATCTTGAAGAGCTTACTTCATCAAAAGATAAAGATAACAAGCTGAATGCATACGAGCTTTTGATACAGGTATATGCAAATCTCGGTATGAATGATAAAGCCCAGGACGCAATCAAAATGCGCGACCAGCTTAAATCAGAAAACAAATAAATCATAATTTAACAGTATATGCAGCAAACAACAACAGGTAATCAAAGCTCAACAAAATGGTTCTGGGGAATTTTCCTCGGGCTGCTGTTTTTGGGTATGCTGTTTGTTGCCATCAGCTTTTTAGTATTCGCTTCCGCCCTGAAAAGGGACGGAGGCGAATATGTTTCTTCAGGCTCGGGAGATAAAATTGCCATCGTTGAAATTAACGATGTCATAGTTTCATCTGAAAAGACTGTTGAACAGATAAAAAAATTCCGTGAGGATAAATCGATCAAAGCTATCATCCTCCGCATCAATACACCGGGCGGCGGCGTAGCGGCTTCGCAGGAAATATACGAAGAAGTAAAACGCACCCGTGACAGCGGGAAAATAGTTGTGGTTTCAATGGGCTCAATTGCAGCAAGCGGCGGGTATTACATCGCTGTTGGCTCAAGCCTGATCGTTTCAAATCCGGGCACGCTAACCGGCAGCATCGGCGTTATTGCGCAGTTTATCAGTATTAAAGATCTCGCAGAAAAGCTCGGCATCAACCAGACTACCATCAAAAGCGGTAACCTGAAAGATGCAGGAAATCCGTTCCGCGAAATGAATGATACTGATAAGGCGTATTTCCAGGATGTTGTGGATAACAGCTTCGGTCAGTTCTTAGATGTTGTAGCTAAAGAGCGCAAGATGGATAAAACCACACTGCTGAAGTATGCGAACGGAAGAGTATTCACCGGCTTGCAGGCTAAGGAGTACGGGTTGGTTGATTCATTAGGTACATTTGAAGATGCCATCAGGATAACATCCAAAATGGCGGGCATTGATGGTGAACCGAGAATTGTAAGGGAAAAGAAGAAGTTTTCATTCTTCGAAGAAATGATGGGCTCAAAGATAGAAGATGTAACGGATATCAAAGGCAAGTTGTTTGATGAACCCATCCTTCAGTACAAGTTTGCTCCGTGATTTTTTTGAAAATGAATAGATCGTAATAATCTGTTTTAAAAATATAAGGCACAATTTTAATTATTACAGCATTTTAATTATTACAGTATGACAAGAGCAGATATAGCGAACAAGATCGCAAACGCTACAGGCTTAAGCAAGGTTGAAACCGAAACAGTTGTAGAAGGTTTTATCCTTTGCGTAATCAATGCGCTTAAAGAACAGGAAAGCATTGAGATCCGCGGATTCGGCACTTTCAAGGTGAAGGAAAGAAAACCAAGGATAGCACGCAATCCCAAGACCGGCGCAAAGGTTGAGCTCGGCCGCAGATTTGTTCCTATGTTCAAGGTATCAAAAGAGTTTAAAAAGACAGTTAACGATAGCCTGCTCGAAAAATACGAAGAGAAATAGATTTTAATGCAAAAGGCAGAAGTGAAAAGGCAAAAAAAGTTAAGAGATCAAGTTTAGAAAAATAAAACAAGAATAAACCAATAATAAACGTTTCAATAATTAAGGAGATTAAATGCCAAGCGGTAAAAAGAGAAAACGCCATAAAATGGCTACTCACAA
>JACSRQ010000182.1 GCA_014879675.1 Ignavibacteria bacterium | reverse complement strand
AGATGTGTATAAGAGACAGGTTAAATTCTTCAGTTTCTTTAATACCTGGAATGTTTTAGGAGCTTCTTCGCCTTCCTTAATTCCTTTCCTGTCATGGTACATATTTTTAGCCTGGTGAAGCATGTAAAGTATCCATGTTGCTATAGGCTCAACCAGAAGCTGTGCGCCTTCACGCTCGAGGAAGGGGAACATGTTAAAGTTTCCATCGCCCTCTGTTGTCTGCGCCCAGAATTCACCGGTTACTTTGCAAATAGGCTTAACTCTTGTCCTATCCACTTTTACTTCGTTGAACTTGTTGCGGATATCTGTGAGTGTTTCAATGTAATAATCGCTCATTACCTGGTCAACAAATCTCTGGATATAATTTGAACCCGGAACTTTGGTTAAAAATGAGCCAAGCTTTGTGTTGAAATCGAAGTACTTCTTTGTCTTCATTCTTTCGTACATCAGGTCCATGCACTCTTCCAAAACTTTATCAGTCTGGCCGGGTACAACTTCAAACGGCCTGATCTGGTAAGCGACATCATTGATGATATCACCAATGTTCATTGCGTTCAGGATTCCGAGGAAGAAGTCGAGATTCATTTCTAAACCGGCTTCCATTTCATCCTGCTCTAAACCGCCGGTCTGCTGGAATATCAGCACCCTGAAGCCATCGAAGCCTGAATTACGCAGGGCAAGCCTGTACTCAGCTTCGTACATACCGAAACGGCATGGACCGCATGCGCCGGCTGTGAAAAATACATATTCATTGATGATCTGTTCTTTTGTCATTCCGCCTTTTTCGAGCTCCTGAAGGTACTGCACTAAGTTACCTACAGTGAAATAAGTTGGATTACACTGCCCGTTGTTGCCATACTCTTTACCAAGCTGGAAGGCCTTTTTATCGGGTGTGGGGATCTCGCTTGCCTTGTAGCCTAAGCCCTGTAATACGCCCTTAACAAGCTTCTCATGTTTCCAGGTCAGCCCGCCAAACAATATGGTGGTATTTGCCCTTTGATCTTTTGTGAAAGTTGTTTCAAGCGGTTTTTTGAAATGGTCGATGCGTTTGGCTTCAACGCCGTATTCCTTTTCAAGGCGCATCCTTTCTTCAAGCAGAAGGCGCTGAATTTCAGCTTCCTTGCTTTCCGTTCCGTTTGCGGATTTCTTCAAACTGATGCCAACTGGCGCACTTACCGTGTTGGTATCTTCGTTTTGATTTTGATGTCCCATAGTTTTACCCTTCCTTTAGGTTTTACTGATTAGGTATTATTACTTAATTAAACTTATAATTTGTCTTTTTCTATTATCTCAGCGCATCTTTTGCCGCTTTTAACAGCGCCTTCAATTGTTGAAGGCAGGCCTGAATCGGTCCAGTCGCCTGCCAAAAGCAGGTTTTGTATCTTTGTGCGGTTTTGCGGCCTGTTGTTCAGTGAATCTGCATCCGGAACAATTGTTGCGCGCATTTCTTTTAATACTCTTGTTGAGATGACCTTTTTCCCGCGCAGCAGGGGAATACACTCATTCAGTTCTTTTATTGCCAGTTCAGCTATATCTTCCTTAGTTTTTTCTGCCGTTTTTTCGGCTGCGCTTATTACCACGCAAAGCTGGTCTTCTTTCACTTTAAACACCCATTGCGATAAAGTACCAAGCAATCCAATGAATCTGCTCCCAAAGATTTCTGAAATATCGCTGTTGAACTTCAGGTGTATGTTTACAATTGGCGAATACTCCAGCTCAAATCTTTTTTCAAACACTTCGTCATAGTTATTCGCGAACAATCTTGGCATATCAAAGAACGGTACTGCACACACAAAGTAATCGCTTTCAATCTCTATGTTATCTTCAGATATTACTGAAGTTACTTTTTTATCTTTAATGTAGAATTCCCTTGCTGCCTTGTTAACAAAAACTACACTATTTTTCGTATTCAGGTATTCTCTTGCCGGTTCAGAAAAGATCTCATTTAAAAATCCGTTTGGCAGAACCAGCTCAGAACCGCCTTTATCTATGAATCCGCGTTTTATCATCTGCGCGAAAAGCAGGGCAGATGTTTGCTGCGGTTTAGCGTTGAATACCGCAATTATGAACGGCTCCCAAAACTTCACAATTACTCCGTCTGTTTGCCCGGCCAGCTTAAAAAACTTATCAGTGTTGATGCCGCTTAGTTCTTCGTCAGGCCATTTCGACTTCTTGATGCCGTTAACCAGCCTGATAAGCGAAAGTTTATCCTTGAATCCAAGAGCATTATATCCCATTATTCCTCCAGCAAGATGCAGCGGGGGAGGGAGATTAGAAGCCTTCAGTGAAAACCGGGTGCCCTCTATATCGGCAAACTCAACATTCAGCTGTTTCTGGAAGCTCAGTTTATCTAACGAGCCGATCGTTTTGAGCAGCTTGAAAGTATCATTATACCAGCTAGCTAAAATGTGCTGGCCGTTATCGATTACTCCGCCAAATTTTTTATCAAAGAACGAATAAGTTCTGCCCCCAAGTTTCGGGGAAGCTTCAACAAGTGTAACTTCAAATCCTTTTTCTGCCAGGAAAACCGCTGCTGAAAGTCCTGCGATTCCACCGCCTACAACACATACAGTATTTCTTGTTCCATTTTCAGCCATATTACAGTATTTTCAGCAATGGTGAACCTTAAAACTTACTTAAGCAAATTTGTACTTTACAAAAACACCGAAGGTGTAATAGAGCTTTTTAAGCTTTGATACTTTCGCTTTTTTTGAAAATACGTTGTAATTCATTTTCTCTATCTTTTCTAAGATATTGAAGTATATCTTCTGCATGATCCTTGCAGGGAAGAGGGATTTCCTGTCTTCCTTAACAAACGACTCATTTGCCTTTTCGAAATACTCCCTTGCGCGTTTGCATTCAAACTTCATCAGTTCTACAAATGATTCGTTGTATTTAAAACTCATCAGGTCTTCTTCAGAATATCCGAATCTTTTCATGTCCTCTTCGGGAAGATATATCCTGCCGTTTAACGCATCAAACTTTATATCGCGCAGAATATTTGTGAGCTGGAGCGCTATTCCCAGATTTACAGCGTATTGCTTTGCATTTTCCGTCTTGTAACCGAAAATCTCTATACACATCAATCCCACAGTAGCAGCAGCCCGAAAGCAATATTGGTATAGCGTGTTGAAATCCTTGTATCTTGAAACCTGCAAATCTGCTTCCATTCCTTTTATCAGCTCAAAAAATGGCTCAACGGGAATGTTAAATTTTCTTATAATGCGGTTCACCTGGTTAAGCAGCGCATACTCGGAGCTGCCTGCCAAAGCTTTTTCAAACTGGTTCTTCCACTCACGTATCTTCCTGAACTTAAGCTCAACGGATTCCTGTTCATTATCCACAATGTCATCAGTCTGCCTGCAAAATGCATATACTGTATTTATTGCCTCGTACTTCTCCTTTGGAAGCAGGGAGAACGAATACAGGAAATTCGTTTTGCTGTTCTGAGTTATATTTATATGTTCGCTATCAGTCATTTACCCGTGTTCTAAAACCTTAAACCAATGAATTTTTCTATTTTTATTTTGCTTATTTACACCTCACCCCGCCTATCGGCACCCCTCTCCTCGCAGGAGAGGGGATGGGGGTGAGGTTTTCACGCTTTATCTAGATTCTTGAACCTAAAAAAATCTTTATTTTATCAAACCCTGAGATCCTGGGTCGTTGATTCAAGACATTATAGTTTATTTCTTCTATCTTTTTAAGTATCGTTGTGCCGCCGCTCCATGTCAATTTCAGCTCTTTGGAAAGGTTCTTCAGTTCCTTACCCGCCGCGGCTGTCATTTCTATCAGCCTTTTTCCTTCATCAAAAATCTTTTTTGTGCGTTCCACTTCAAACTTCATCAGGTTTCGAAAGTTCTCATTTTCCTGCTTTACCTCAAGTTCGTTATAACTATAACCGAACCTTTTCATATCTTCTTCAGGGAGATAGACCCTCTCTTTTCTAAGGTCAACCTCAACATCCTGCCAGAAGTTCGTTAATTGCAGTGCTGTACAAATCTTATCCGAATATTTAAAGAACTCTTCATCATGGCATCCGAAAATCATTAAAACCAGCCTGCCTACCGGATTTGCTGAGTACTTGCAGTATTCCAGAAGCTCATCAAATCGTTCATATCTTTGTTTCACAACATCCTGCCTGAAAGCATTTAGCAGGTAATCCAGCGGTTCAATGGGGATTTGGTTATCTTCAACTGTTTTGGCAAGCGCAATAAATATCGGGTCATATGCCTTTCCGCTGTAGCAATCCTTTAACTTTCCGTTCCATTCATCAATGAGTGCCAGCCTTTTGGCCGCTCCGCCTTCTATGCCTTCTTCGTCCGCGAAATCATCCGCAGCGCGCGCAAACGCGTAAATAGCATATACATATTTCCTTTTCTCCTTAGGAAGCAGGAGGGAGGCAACCGGAAAATTCTCGTAATGCCCTTTTGCGATCTGTTCGCAGTATTTAAAAGAACTGTCTATCAGAGTATCCCGCATGTATTATAACATTTTTGAATTTTATGTGTGAACATAAAATTTTTTATGTAACTTATGCAAGCCGCGCCGTCAGGTTAATACGGCTGGAAGCATTTTAACTGTACTTTATGGTTGATTTAAATGAGGAGTGAAGACGTCCGGAGATAAGTATAATTAGAACGCCAAAGCGAAATATTTGCTGAGTCAAGAATGCTGTATGTCATAAGATCGATCTTTGTGTTAAGAGATCTTGACAGGTTTTTGATCAGTGAGTGGAATGACTTGCCTGACCTTTTGAAGATCAGCGCAAAAAGAAGTATTATGAATCCGGATGAATTTGAATTGGCAGGATCGTTCGGGTTGTAAAAGAACGCCAGCCAGATCATTGACATTGCTGTGAAGATTATCATCCAGAATCGTGTATTGTAGGATGCTGTGTGCGGAGAAAGCTTCTTCCAGTAAAGCTGGTTACATATCTTCCGGTAGAATTCCATGGTCAGAAAATTGTTCAGGATCCAAACAATATTCGATAAGAACCTACTTTTCAGAAACAGCTTTATTTGAAGATAATAGTTCAAATTTTTCGTTGATTTTATACGTAAAGTTAAGGAAATATGTTTGAAATGTCAATTAAA
>JACSRQ010000169.1 GCA_014879675.1 Ignavibacteria bacterium | reverse complement strand
TTTTTCTCCCCTCTCCCTTTGGGAGAGGGGCTGGGGGTGAGGGTCAAAAGCAAAAATTACTAAGTAAATGTTTGACTGTCGTGTACTTAAGGTTCCAGGTCTGCAGTACGGCATGCTGTTCCGAATACTTGACTATAATAAGCATTTGTGAATTAGTATATTTGTATCTTATACCATAAAAAATATGAAATATAGACAGCTTGGAAAATACGGGGTTAGGCTTTCAGCCATTGGAATAGGCAGCTGGCTGACCTACGGAATGGGAATTGATGACAAAATGGCGCAAAAATGCATCCAAACTGCGCTTGAGCAGGGAGTAATATTTTTTGATACCGCCGATATCTATAATAAGGGCGAAGCAGAACTTTCTCTTGGCAGAATTTTCTTCGATGAGCTTAATATCCGCAGGGAAGATGTTGTGATCGCTTCCAAATGTTTCTGGCCGATGTCTGCAAATCCAAATGACCAGGGACTTTCGCGGAAACATATCGTTGAATCTGTAAATAAATCTCTAAAGCGGCTGCAGACAGATTACATTGATCTTTACCAGTGCCACAGGTATGACCCTTATACACCGATGGAAGAAATTTGCCGCGCGTATAACGATCTTATTCAGCAGGGCAAACTTATTTACTGGGGAGTGAGCGAGTGGCCCGCAGAAAACATTGATGAAGCCATTTCGGTTTGCGAAAAGCTCTCACTGCATAAGCCTGTAAGCAACCAGCCGCAGTATAATATAATCCGCAGCCAGATCGAAACTAACGGCGTAATGGAATCATGCGAAAAAGCCGGCATGGGCGAAGTGGTTTGGTCGCCGCTGGCACAGGGCTTGCTCAGCGGAAAATATTCCGGCGGTGTTATACCAAAGGATTCACGCGCAGCGCATGATAAGATGGGCTCGTTTATGAGAGACAGCGTTGCTGATAAAACACTGCTCGCCAAAGTTGATAAATTTAAGGCTTACGCCGAGAACCTTGGTGTAAGTGCATCGCAGCTGGCACTTGCATGGTGCCTTAGGAAAACGAATATCACAAGCGCGATAACAAGCGCATCACGCCCTGAACAGGTAATTGAAAACTGTGCCGCTGCCGATATTGAGTTTACACCTGAATTTGATAAAAAAATACTGGAGATATTCGCTTAAATGAAACTTGCAGTTATTGGCGAGCCCTGTATGGATTATATCCACCGCGGCAGTGAAACAACCGAAAAACAATTCGGTGGAATTTTATATTCATTGGTTTCGCTTGCTGTTATATCTAAAGGTAATGCTACGGTATATCCCGTGATGAACCTTGGCGAAGATGAATTTGAAAATGTAACCGGATTTCTCAGCAGGTTCAGTAATATAGATCAATCATACATCAGGAAAACAAAGCATAAAACCAGGGTGGTAAATCTTTTTTATAAGGATAAAGATTCTGTACTCAACGTATCAACCAAAAAAACTTATGACCGTGAAGAGAACTCAACACAGCCAACACTGCCGGTTGAGTATGAACAGGTAAAAGATGCGCTGGGATTTCTGGATGGCATCCTGGTTAATTTAGTCTCGGGGGTTGATATCACACTTGACTCTCTAAGCAGGATAAGAAAAGATTTCGGAGGTTACATACACATGGATCTGCATAACCTTGTGATGCAGACATTCCCGGATGGCACGCGTAAACAGCTCCCGGTTAAAGACTGGCAGCAGTGGGTGAATCTTTGCAGTACGCTGCAGATGAATGAATCAGAAATATCAATACTTACCGGCGATAATGTTACGGAATATGAGACTGCCGGGAAAATTCTGAAGGAAAAGAAAGTAAATTCAATTGTTGTTACACGGGGCCGCTCAGGAGTTAGCCTTTATGAAATGAAGGATACAAAACCCGAAAGAGCTGATCTGCCAAGGATAGATAGCCCAAAGTTCATCGATTCCACGGGCTGCGGTGATGTGTTTGCAGCAAGCTTCTTTTACAGGAATTCGCTGACGAAAATGGAAGATCCCCGTTCAGCGATGCAGTTTGCCAATAAAATGGCAAGTATTAATGCCTCACTTCATGGAGTTGAGGGACTGCCGCATCTAATTGAGCAGGAAACAACATAATTATTGTTTGATAAATGACAGAATCTAAAAAAATACTCGTTACCGGCGCCAATGGACTTTTGGGCCAAAAAGTTACTGAGCTTTTCGCCCACGAAACTTCGCATGAGCTGATATTGACAGACCTGCATGACCACGCATTTGAGTCACGCGGATTCGATTACTTCCCCATGGATATCACGAAAAAAGAAGAAGTGAAGGAGGCGGTAAAAAAATATGATCCCAAATATATCATTAACACGGCCGCTTATACTAATGTTGATGGCTGCGAAACCGATCGCGAGCTAAGCTGGAAAGTTAATGTTGATGCCGTTAAGCATTTTATAATTGCATCAAGGATAAACTCCTCGAAGATAATACACATTTCAACCGACTATGTTTTTGACGGGAAATCGGGGAATTACAGTGAGGGCTCAAAGCCGAATCCGCTGAGCTATTACGGCAAAAGCAAGCTTGCTGCAGAAAACGCCCTGTTAACCAGCGGTGTTGATTGCGCCATTGTACGCACTATGATATTGTATGGCAAGGGTAAAGACCTTCGCCCCAACTTTGCGATCTGGCTGCTGCAAATGCTTTCCGAAAAGAACAAAGTTACTATTGTTGATGACCAGTTCGGTATGCCCACAATTGTGGATGACCTTGCGTGGGGAATTGTTAAAATTGCTGACCTTAACAAGAGCGGCATGTATCATATTTGCGGAAGCGAATACTGCAACAGGTATGAATTCGCCGTAAAGCTGGCAGGTATATTCGGACTTAACGAAAACCTGATAATGCCGATCAAAACCAGCGACCTTAACCAGGCTGCTGCAAGGCCAATGAACTCCAGCTTCATCCTGCTAAAGGCGGAGACAGATCTCGGGCTGAAGCCGCTGAATGTAACCGAAGGCCTGAACTTGCTGAAAGTACAGCTGGGGCTGTAACCGTGTCAGGAAGTAAGTCCTGACACCACAAGAAATACACACGAAGTGGTGTCGGGAGTTACCTCCCGACACAAAAAAGAAAAAATGGGACTAAGAGGAAGATCTCTATTTGATAAACAGGGAATTTTATATTTTATCACAACCACAATCATGCGTTTTGATAAAATATTTGCCCTGGGGAATGTTTATAACAATATTGTGATTGACTCAATAAAGTATTTATTGGTTGAGCACAGTGCATTTCTCACAGCCTATGTTATTATGCCCCATCACATACATATGATCTTGTATATTCCGGAAAACGAGAGTCTAATTGCTTTTATGAGGGATTTCAAAAAATACACTTCGACTGAAATTAGAAAGCAACTTGAAGCAGACAAGAACTTACCACAGCTTGAAAGACTAAGGGCAAATGCAGAAAAGTATCCTAGACAGGTATTTAAATTATGGGAAGATAGGTATGACGACTTCGTACTGTATGAAGATTATGCAATACAACAAAAATTCGATTATATTCACATGAACCCGGTAAGAGCCGGATTAGTTGAAAATCCTGAGGAGTGGTTATATTCGAGTGCACGAAACTATATACTGAATGTAACTCAATTATTGAAGTAACACCCATTTAGCCGTGTCAGGACGTAAGTCCTGACACCACAAGTGAGACGAAAGTCCTGAAACCAAGAAAATACACACGAAGTGGTGTCGGGAGTTACCTCCCGACACAATAAAGCAACAAAGAAAAGAAATCAATCTAATTTATATATACTACAATGCTAGATATTAAACTGATCCGTGATAACCCGGAACTGATAAAAGAAAAGCTGAAAAAACGCTCGATGCCGGGCGACTGCGTTGATAAGATAATTCAGCTTGACCTCAAACGCCGCGAGTATATCGGCGCGGTTGAAAAAATGAAAAGCCTGCGCAACATGGTTTCACAAGAAATTGCGAAGATGAAAAAAGACGGTGCTAATGCCGATGAGAAAATTTCCGATATGAAAAAAGTATCGGATGACATTAAGGCTATTGATGATAAGCTTGCCGAAACCGAAAAGGAAATTGATAACGTCCTCCGCGATATCCCGAACCTCGCTGAAGATTCCGTGCCCGAAGGCAAATCATCTGATGATAATGTACAGTTCAGGGTATGGGGAGAAAAAGCATCAGGCGATTTCAAGTACCTGGATCATGTTGAGCTTGGCAAAAAACTGGATATACTCGATTTCGGCATCGGCGCAAAGATATCCGGCAGCGGCTTCCCGTTTTACAAAGGCAAGGGCGCAATGCTCGAGCGCGCGCTGATCAATTTTATGCTAGATACCCATAAACATAATGGCTACACAGAAGTATTCATGCCGTTTTTGGTTAACCGCGCCTCGATGGAGGCAGCCGAGAAGGTGCCAAAATTTGAAGAGGATATGTACCGCACTGATCCGGATGACCTGTTTGCAATTCCAACCGCGGAAGTTCCTATAGTAAATATCCACCGTGATGAAGTTATGGATCTGAAAACGCTGCCGGTAAAATACTGCGGCTATACGGCATGTTTCCGCAGGGAAGCAGGCAGCTATGGAAAGGATACCAAGGGATTCCTGAGAGTTCACCAGTTCAATAAGGTTGAGCTTATCAACTTCTGCCTGCCGGAAGATTCAAATGCGGAAATGGAAAAAATGCTAGAGCATGCTTGCGGCATCCTCGAAGCGCTGAATATTCACTACCGCGTGGTGAACGTTTGCACAGGCGATATGGGCTTTGCAGCAAGCAAGCAGTATGACATCGAAGTTTGGTCGCCGGCTGAAGATAAATGGCTGGAAGCATCAAGCGTGAGCAACTGCACCGATTTCCAGTCACGCAGGGCTATGATAAGATATAAGAAGGATAAGAAGACGGATTACGTGCATATACTCAACGGCTCGGGGCTGGCAACTTCCAGGCTCTATGTTTCGCTGATCGAATCAAACCAAACCCCTGAGGGCAAGATCGTGATACCAAAAGCCCTCCAGAAATACACAGAATTCGACATAATTGGCTAATTTTGGTGTGTTTTTGAGGTTTTTTTAAGGAACAATTGTAACGCTCTGCACGTTGAAGTAATATGCAGATGAAGCATTAAAAGTCAGGCGTCTAACAACAGATTTCCGTATAACTGGATTTTCTGAGCATAGACGCCTATTTTACGTCTCGCTTCGGGCAAAAAACTAAAATTTTATAAATGAACAACTATCTCCGTTTGTATAAAGTGGCCCGCATCAGGCAGATCATGGCAAGTTTGCTTCTGCTGGTTATGCTAACAGGTTATGGCCATGCGCAAAGCTCCTCTGAGGTTTATAAAAAGACCATCGCTTCGATCGGTATGATAACCGATAGGTCCGGTGCGGTTGCAAGCGGATTTTTCGTTAACTCAAAGATGTTCGTTACAAATCACCATGTGACCGAAGATCTTGATGTTAAATCTGCAAAGATCGAAATGAAGGATGACCGCGTGTACAAGGTTAAACGGATAGTGAAGGAATTCAAGCTCTCTGATCTGGCTATTGTTGAAATTAAAGATGAATGCGATGATGTAATTGAACTTGCGGATGGAGTCAGCATATCAAGGAATGATGAAGTGTTTTCGATCGGCAATCCGACAGATGAGGATATGAATGTAGATTACTTCCATCTCACAAAAGGCAGAATAAATAAAATAGATGATGATTCATGGTTCTATGACCAGGACGAAAACTATACGCATGAGGCATACGTGATACAGCATACCGCAATGATCCGCCCGGGTAACAGCGGCGGTCCGCTGTTGAACCGCAGCGGTCAGGTAGTTGGGGTTAATACATTCTTCTACAGCGACTCGCTCAATTACGCAATTCATGTAACCGAGCTTATTAAAATGCTGGATGATAATAACATTGCATACAATAGATCTGTTACAGAAAAGAAATTCACCAAAAAGGAAAAACGTAAATATACCGTTGCCGAAAGATTTGAACGTGTTTTCGAAAAACAGGGCGAGATAATTGGTGAATACACTTTTGTATTCGTTTCGTTGGGAGCACTATATTTTGCATTTATCTTTTTCGGAATAATTATGATTATTGTATATGTTACTGCAACTAAAAGCAGAAAACGTATAAATTACCGATAAACCGCTTTGAAAAATAACTGGATCACAACCGGAGCAATATTTGGTTTCCTTGGTGTGGCAATTGGAGCATTTGGTGCACACCAGGTAGAGAAGTTCGTTTCACCTGAAATGATGGAAATTTACCGGACGGGCGTGCTTTATCACCTTATACATGCGGCGGTGATACTAGCCATCGGTCTTGCCGGCAACCGGAAATTCTTCAAGGGTGCGCTATTTATCTCAATAGGGATAATCCTGTTTTCCTTTTCGCTTTATGTTTATTCTCTGACATCTGTTTCTGCGATAGCGATGATAACTCCCGTTGGCGGCGTATCATTCCTGCTTGGCTGGCTGCTGATCATAATTTCATCGCTTAAGAAAAACGAAACATAACCCGGTAATTGCCGCCTCATAAATTAAGCAAAGACCGAATCCATCTTCACACACCTTTTCCTATCTGCTCAAAATTTTAGCTGCTTTTGTGTAATAATAATGCCTTGTTGTTATCTAAATACTATTCAGAGTTATGTTTGCCCAAGCTGCGCTAACTGCATAAATCTATGGAAGTTATTCTACCGGTGAATGGATAAAGAGTTACATTTCAAGGAAATCCTGAAAGAAAATAAAGACAGGATATTCAGGATATGCTGCGCATATGAGCGCGATCCGGATAGCAGGAATGACTTGTACCAGGAAGTACTTTTGAATGTATGGAAGAGCCTGGAGAAGTTCGAAGGGCGCTCCATGATAAGCACATGGATATACAGGATAGCCGTTAATACTTCGCTGATGCATGTTAAGAAGGAATCTCGTCTAAACAGCATGAAGACCGGGCTGGATGAAAACTCGATCGATATAGCCGAAACCGGCACGGAAGAGAAGGAAAGAAAAATAGAGCTAGGCGGGCAGATCGAAAAGTTGTACCGCTGCATCAATATGCTTGGCAAGCTTGAAAGACTGATAATTTCTATGGTGCTTGAAGATCTGTCATACAAAGAAATTGCGGAAGTCACCGGATTGAGTCCCACGAACGTTGGAGTAAAAATAAACCGTATTAAAAAGGAGCTGGCGCGGCTGATGGAAGGAGCTAAAAATGGAAATCGATGATCTGAAAAATATCTATAAAGGAAAAAAGGCTTCTGCGGAATTTAACGGACCGGGTCAGTATGATTCACTAATGACCCAGCTCAGAAGATCTGAACGAAAAGTTTGGATACGAAGCGGACTGATGACATTTTTCATGCTGTTCGCAGTTTATACTCTCGGCGGCCGGGCAGTGAGTGCAAAACAATATGACCCGCTAACTTATGCAGGATTTTACCTTATTTTTGCCGCAATGGCTGCTGTATTTGTATTTGTGTGGAGCAGCGTTATCGTACTGCGAAAAAAGGAAGTAGTAACTCCAAGCATCCAGTTCCTTAAAAAGGCCCGCAGAAAGCTTGCAAGAAGGTCACTCATCAGGAAGATTGTTATACCGATTTACCTTACAGCGATAGTTGTGGGAATAACGCTGATCTATATCGAAGTCCTTGCCCCGCTGGATCTGATTTACAGGCTGCTGATCCACCTGCTGGTAATAGTATTCATAATTGGAATAAGCTATATAGCCTCGCGTAAAGAGCGCAAGAGATATGAAACAATTTACAGACCTCTTGAGTCACAGATAGATGTTCTAATTAAGGAAATCAACAGGGATCCAGCCTGAACTCTGACGGCTTCTTTTGCCGGGCGTCAGTTAAGTTATTGACCTCAAATACCGTTCACAAAAAAAGGCGCTTAACAATTAAGCGCCTTTTGCTTTACTAATAAACTTCTCTTATTTTTTATTAACTTTATCCATTAGCCATTTAGCCATTGCATTGGCTTCTTTTTTCTTCAATCCCTGGTTAGGCATCGGCGGGTATGCCGGATCTATCTTCTGGGGATTAAATATATAGTCAGCAAGCTTCTGAACATCGCCATTGTATTTCAGAACAGTCTCGTTATATGGGGGACCTACCAGCTTCTGGTCAAACTTATGGCAAGCGGAACATTTCTGGGTAAATATAGCTTCCGCATCAATGCCGGTACTCCCCATGGTTTTACCCTTTATTTCCTTTTCGTGTTCTTCCGCTATCTTTGTAATTTCAGTAGTATTTTGCTGTATAGCGTTGCCAAATGCAAGCTGGTCTTTAATTACATTAAATGTAACCAGAACAAACACAAGCACAAATACAACTGTCGCTGAGCTTGTATCGGAATTTTTAAACATAGAATAAATAAAGTTGCCCAGGATAAGTGAAATTATCAGCACAACCACCATGTAATAAAACACTGTTGGTGATTGTGATACCTGGGGCATGTAGGCGTAGCTTATCAGAAGCATTAACGGGAACATTATACCCGAAGCCAGCGCTATTTTTCCTGCGACACCTTTAACAAGCGCGGCATAAGAATCATCCATATGCTTCACTCCGCCGTTCCAGCTGAAAAAGAAGAACATGATCGCCGCACCGGTAATAATACCCGCAAGCGAGATCAGCGCCATAAAGCTGAACAGGGTTTGCCATGAAAATATTATCTGCAGCACATTGCCGGTGGTTCCCCATTTATCCGGACTTGAAGCAAGCGCCATAGTGCCCGCGAAAATATACGAAGCGGTAAGAAGGAGCCATTTACCCACGGTGCCGGAAGTTCTGTTTACGGCAACATTTGTTTCCTCAAACTCTTTTATCTCCTTCGCATCATCTGTATCGCTTTTAAGCGCTTCGGTGTTGGAAATACTTTTGAACGCTTTCATGATACCTTCAAGCTTAAAAGTATTCCGGTATTTATAAATAAATACGAACGATATTATGAACAGTACCACAGCGAGGGCAAGCATTCCGACAGATATAGTTTTTGCGGTATAAAGAAGCTGTGCATACGCAAAAAAAGTGGATAGTGCCGGTATAGTACCAAGTGCAAGCTCCGCGCTTTTTGTTATTGTCAGCTTTTCAACAATATCCTTTGCGAAACGGTGAAACAGGTTATTCCCTTCCGTCTTCCCCTTTTTGCTGAAGTGTGTTGATATAAAGGTCGCACCAAGCATCATACTGATGTATGGAATGAACAGCAGCAAGGATATCGTCAGCATGTACTTCAGAAGCATTACATGATTATGAGATGGCGGAATTACCAGTTCGTCGAAAAAATTCATTAGAATACTTTGATTAATTTATCGATTGATAAAATTGTTATTAACAAAAGCGTAAAAAAGTTTATGGCAATAAACGTATTTCTTATATCTTTTCTTTCAGCCTGCGACCTTAAAAAACGGAATGTTACAGCAAGCATCCACACTGATATAGCGCATAACAGCAAAAAGCTCGGCAGGTAATTTATATATATAAAAAGCGGTATCATCATTGCTGTCATTATATTGCCAACTAGCCACATCGAGGTGATCCTTTTGAGCTGTTCATGCCCGAATATCTTATTTAATGTGGGGAAGCCGCCCTTTTCGTAATCACTGCCGTAAAGCATAAGCAGCAGCCAGAAATGCGGGATCTGCCATATGAAGAAATATGCCGCGATTATCCATATCCTGCCATCCCCCAAGCTGCCGCCTGCGGCTGTCCAGCCGGCTACCGGCGGTAAAGCTCCAACAAGCGCACCCGGAATTATAGCAAATGCGGTCTTTCTTTTCAGCGGTGTATAAACTCCGTTATACCAGAAGAAAGTAAAAAGTCCAACTGCAAACGTGGTGAAGTTTGTGGTTGCCAGCAGCAGAACGGATCCACTGATGAGCAAACCAAGCGAAACATACACTGCGCCGGCGGGTTCAATTCTGCCTGATGGAATTGGACGAAGTTTCGTCCTTTCCATAAGCGCATCGGTGTTTTTTTCCTGCCAGTGATTAAGCGATGAAGAAGCCGCTGCAAGCAAAAAAATACCGGCTATAACATAGAACATAGTGAAGCTCAGCTCGTTTGCCGCAAGTATATAGCCCAGCCCCGTGGTGAATGATACCAGCACGGTTATCCTGAATTTCGTTAAGTCTGTAAATACTTTCATCATTTCCGCAAATGACCATGCCTCTATGGCAGGAATTGCTGCTGATCTGGTATTACTGATATTTGCGCTGCTTCTTTTCAAATGGATTTCTGTTCGTGAGCCAAAAAAACTATTGGCCGCTATTTTTCTTTTCTTTTAACGCTGTCTTTCTGAACTACTTTTATACTGTCTTTTTTGCTTCCCGGGGATTTTGTTGTATCCTGTTTAAGCTGTGTTGTTTTCAGCGAATCAGTTTTTACCGTACCTGTTTTCAGCGAATCAGTTTTCAGGCTGTCCGGAGTTTTGACCGAATCGACCTTATTGACCCACTCCAGGTATTCCTTCTCGGGAACAACTATAACTTTCCCGAGCATATATGAATGGTTTAATCCGCAGTACTCCGCGCACTCAATATCATACGTTCCAACATTTGTTGTGTGGAACCACATGTGATTTGTTCTGCCGGGAATGCAGTCTTCTTTCACCCTGAAAGCGGGAACGTAGAAGCTGTGATTCACATCTGCAGACATAAGCTCGAACCTTACATCTTTTCCCTGCGGCAGATAAAGAAGTGTATCGCTTACTTTTTTGTTATCGTACTCAAAATGCCAGAACCACATTTTACCGGTTACTTTAACTACCATTGCGTTTGGCGGAATATTTCTCATTTCCTTAAAGCCTTCGTAACCGTAAAAGAACATTGCAAGCACAAGTATCAAAGGAATGACCGTCCATAATATCTCAAGCGTTGTACTGCCGGTTATTGACTGGTCAGGCTTGGGATTGTTCTTTTCGCTGTAGCGGAAAACAAAATATATCATTACAGCCGTAACACCTACTAAGAGGATCACCGATATGGCTATTATGAAAATAAAAGAATTATCTACTAGTTCTACTATTGGATTCATTTTTTTACCTGAATGATAGATCGCTGAATGTTAAGATCCAGAAAGTTAAAAATATGACGAGGCAAACAAGTATGAAGACCTTAATTATCTTGTTATCATACTTAATGTGCATAAAGTGGTAGCCAACCAAAGCGGTTTTAACCGAAGCTATCAGCATCGCCGTCAGCAGTGTGAGGCTGCCAAGCTGGATACCGGCTATGGTCACTGTTACCGCGGTTAAGGCAACCAATCCCAGCCATACCATAAAGTATGTGCCGTAGCCCACCATATGTCCGCCCGCATGAGCGCCTGCATGAGAGTGCTCTGCTTCGCCATGAGCAGCCGCATGCGCCTGGCCTGCGGTCATTTCTCCTGTATGTATCTGTTCACTCATTTTCTGTATATCTTATTATTAAACTCGTACTTTTTTTTTGAATATAAACAACAATTAGTTGTTTCTTATTTACTTTTAAATATTATGTATAATACAGCCTGATGCACTACTTCACTATTTCACTATTTGGATCAATGCAGCAAATAGAACAGCGGGAAAAGGAAGATCCAGATCACATCAACCAAATGCCAGTATAAGCCGGCATTTTCAAGCTTCTGAAAATTGGTGGATGTAATTTTATCGCGTGCAATAAACACCATTATGAAACCGATAAATATCAAACCTATTATAACATGCAGCCCGTGAAGTCCGGTCATTACATAATATAAGCCAAAGTATAAGATTTCACCGTTTGACATGTTTTCAAGTGCCGGCCCGCCGGGATAAACACCGTTGTGTATTTCGTGGCTCCACTCAAAGTATTTATTAATAAGGAATGCTATACCGCATAAAATAGTGAACCATAACATTCCAAGTGCAAGCTTTTTATGGCTGCGCTGCATGGCGGCTATTGAAAGCGCCACAGAAAGGCTGCTTGTTAAAAGAATTATTGTATTAACCGCCCCGATGAACGAATTCATTTCTGCGGCTGCTACCTTAAAACCATCTGCATATTCAAACCTGTATGCGCCGTAAAGCAGGAATAAACCGCCGAACAAAAGAAGCTCGGTGAACAGGAACAGCCACATTGCCATTTTAGAACCTTCATCATCACGATGAACATGTCCTTCTGCATGTGTGTGCTCTTGCACTTCTGCCTCCGGCTGGTTTAATACTTCGCTATGCTCTGTCATAATGCTGCCTCCTGGTTAACCGTCTTTGTTCCGCCGTTAGCTTTGATCCCTTCTTTACCGGGATGCATAATATAAGTTTGTTTATCATGAACATACGGACCGCCTGTAACGACCGGTATTTCATCAAAATTTTCAAGCGGAGGAGGGGAGGGAACTTTCCACTCAAGTGTTGTACCGCCCCATGGATTCATTGGAGCTTTTGGTCCCTTTAATAATGCATAAAGCAGGTTACCAAACATAAATACAATTCCGCTTACAAGTATCCACGAACCAATTGTTGATAGGATATGCCAGCCCTGGAATTGCGGCAGGTAATCATAATACCTTCTTGGCATTCCCATATATCCCATTATGAAGAACGGGAAGTACAGTACATTAAAGCCTACTATTATAACAGTACATGCAATTATTGCAATTTTTTCATTATACATTTTGCCGAACAGCTTCGGGAACCAGTAATGCATGGTTGCAAAGAACATAATACCCATGCCGCCAAACATCACGTAGTGGAAATGCGCTACAACAAAATATGTATCTGTTACGTGTATATCGGTTGCAAGAGCGCCAAGTACAAGCCCTGTTAAGCCGCCGATGGAAAATATAAAAATGAACCCAAGCACGTAATACAGGGGCGCGCTGAATTTAATAGAACCCTTATATAACGTTGCAACCCAGTTAAATATCTTTACACCTGTTGGTATAGCAACCAGGAATGTAAGCAGTGAAAATACTATTCTTGAAGTATCGCTCATTCCGCTTACGAACATATGGTGACCCCAAACAAGGTAACCTATGAGAGCAATACCAAGCGAGGATATAGCTATCTGTTTATAGCCGAAAATATCTTTTCTTGCGAATGTAGGAAGTATTTCAGAAACAACACCCATCGCAGGAAGGATCATGATATACACTGCGGGATGCGAGTATATCCAGAACAGATGCTGGTACAGTATCGGGTCACCTCCTAACGCCGGATCAAAAACACCGATTCCCATGAACCTTTCAAGCATTATCAATGCAAGTGTAATACCGATAACAGGAGTTGCAAGAACCTGTATCCAGCTTGTTGCATATAATCCCCACACAAAAAGCGGCATCCTGAACCATGTCATTCCCGGTGCCCTGAGCCGGTGGATAGTAACCACAAAGTTCAATCCGGTAACGATTGAAGAGAACCCGAGAACAAAAGCCGCCAGCGTTGTCATCGAAACGTTTTGGGCAGAGCGTATGCTGTATGGCACGTAAAAAGTCCAGCCGGTATCAGCCGCACCGCCGCCTGTGAATAAAGAAACGATCGCCAGTATTGCACCTATCATGTAAAGATACCATGAAAACAGGTTCAGCCTTGGGAACGCAACGTCTTTCGCGCCTATCTGTATGGGCAGCATAAAGTTGCCGAATACAGCCGGTATGGCCGGTATAATGAACAGGAATACCATGATAACCCCGTGAAGCGTGAATACAGAGTTATATGTTGCAGGTTTCATTATGGTTTCACCCGGCGAGAGCATTTCAAGCCTCATTAAAACACCAAGTGTCATAGCAACAAAGAAGAAGATCATAATGCCCATCAGGTACATCAAGCCGATACGCTTGTGATCTACCGAAAGGAGCCATCCTGCCAATCCTTTGTGCTTACCTTCGTATTCCAGGTAGCTTACATCTTTTGCTAATGTTCCATTAGCCATCTTATATACTTCCTTTCCCGTTTAAATCATTTACGGGTATGTTGTGTTTATTTTTCTTTTTTTTCAGTGTTAAAACCAGTACAAATCCGGCAAGCAGAAGGATCATGCCGCCGCCAACAATTCTTGTAACATTAAGTACATATTTTCTTCCTGCCGGGTCATAGCTGTAACAAAGCTTCAGCAGCTTGTTGATACCGGGGGTAGATTTGCCTTCGGCAGCTTCGGTAACCGCAAGCTTAATATCCATAGGCAGAAAATCCGTTCCGTATAAATAACGTGCTATCTTTCCTTCCGGCGAGAGTACTGTGAGTACTGCGCCGTGCATGAAATCTTCACCCTGCGGCTGGTAACGGAATCCAACTGCATCGGTGATCTTTGCGATACTCGCGCTATCACCGGTCAAAAATCTCCAGCTTGATTCGGGAATTTTCCTTTTCATGTTATCCAGGTAATTTCTCTTCTTACCTGCCGCCATTAAATAATCTTCCCTTGGATTAAAACTAATAGTCACAATGTTGAAGTCCTTCCCGGGCTCCATATCAACTTTATCAACTACCGATGAGACACCGTTCATAAGCGGTGAGCATATGCCCGGGCATCTGTAATATACCAGTGTAAGCAATGTGGGTTTTGTGAACAGGCTCCTTAATGTAACAGGTTTGCCTGTCTCATCAAGAAATGAAAGATCAAGCGGTATGGTTTCCCCCAGTTTCTCATCAACACCCACCTGGAGCGTTGTTGTATCCACTGCGCGGGATACCGAACCAAAGCTCAGTACCATAAAAACAAAAAGGACAACAATATGTTTTATTTTATACAATATATTTTTTCTATGAAGCGGAAAATAGTTTTCTTAAATACGCATGAAGCTGGGTAAGCTGCTGCGGACTGAGCATGTATGATGCCCGTGCCCTGAAGCCGTTTTGAACTGCGTTGTTATCAAATATCTTAACAAGCGCCGCCTCATTGTTATTCCATGATGAATCCTGCGCAAGTACGGTCAAAGCTTTTGTAAGATTGGATGAAACTGATTTCAATATAACTGCTGATGAATCATTTTTATTTTCGTTGATGACTTTAACCATGTTCTTAACCTTGTCGTCGATAGAAAGGTTTTTCTGAAGCATCTTTTCCATCGCAAGCTTTACCGGGATCTGGTTCGGCATCTTTACACCTTTGGTCAGGCTGTATGTTTGGTCTATTGAATCGATCTGCACCTGTGTAACCGGCGGATAGTCGGGAAGGAATGTCCTGATGTACATTATCATATTAAGCCTGTCCTCAGGTGGCAGATTTGCATATGATGCCATTCCACGGGTAATAATACCTTCCTGAAGCGTTTTATACATCATGGTGATAGATGGTCCGTTTGTCCAGCCATTGAGATCATGAAAATTCCTTGGTTTCGGATTCAGGCTTGCACCTGCAACGCCATCGCCCTTACCCTGTTCACCGTGGCAGCTTGCACAATTCATTGTAAACAGAGCTTTGCCTTTATCAACCATTTCGGGTGTGGCAGCCATATATTTCATTACTTCAACCGGCGGGGAAAGTGTTCCCTTTATCATCGGAAGATCTGCGGTAACCCCGGTTGTGTCTTTTGTTGTATCTTTGGTTACCATTGGCAGCCCGCCAATTTTTTCCTGTGTAACATTGGGCAGATCGTTAATATACATTGTACCCATAACCACAACTGCGGATATGAAAAAAATGTACACTAAACCGTAAAATTTAAAATACTCTTTCATTATAAATATATTATATAATAATCAGAAATCAGAATACTAAAAGACCGTTCAACAAATTTTATTGCTGAAATACATCAAACTTTTTACAGATGGAAGTGCAGTCCCGCTTCCATTTTAGGATCTTTAACTGCCATGATATTTTTCTTATTGGCAGACATTTTGAACACTATCATTGTTAAACCAATCACTATGAACGGGAAGCTTAACTCCTGCCAGCCAAAGGCTGCACTTCCTTTGAATAGTGTCGGGAAAATAAGCCAGTACAGGTCTAATGCATGCGCAACAAGCATCCAGGGCGCCATAAACTTTAACAGCCCGAGATTTGTCTTCGCATTCCTGCCGATCAGTATCAGGAAAGGCATTATAAAATGGAAGAACAGAAGCGCAAGTGAAACATACTTCCAGCTTCCTTCCCAGCGGTGAATAAGCCAGAAAGTCTCTTCGGGAAGATCAGCGTACCAGATAAGAATGAACTGTGAAAATGCAATGTAAGCCCAAAACACATTAAAGCCGAACATCAGTGTACCAAGACTGTAGAAGCTATCATTGCCCAGATGTGAATCCATGTAGCCGCCTTCTTTAAGCTTTATGCTGGCGAATGTAGTGGCTGCAAGAGCCGCGATAATTGTACCTGCAAAATAATATACTCCGAATATGGTGCTGAACCAGTGCGGCTCAAGGCTCATTGCCCAATCGATCGCTGCAATTGTAATTGTAATTATAAATACCGGTGCAAATATTGTTGAAAGCGTAATGTTTCTCTTTGTGTATTTTACGTCGCCGTCAATATCCTGTTTCTCTGAATTTTTTGTGATGAGCCAATAGAACAGGAACCAGAGGAACAGGCAGAATGCCGTCCTGATGGCAAAGAACTCGACGTTAAGGTAAGGAGACTTTGCTTTTAAAATAGCATCCGTTTCAACAACTTCGGTATGTGTCCAGTGAAACAGGTCATGCAGCCCGAAAAACAGCGGTATAGCAAGCAATATCAGTACCGGTATCATTGATGCCATGATCTCAGATACTCTTCTGAACGGGGTGCTCCAGGTTGCGCCAACAAGGTACTCAAGCGCAACAAGCGCAAGTGAACCAACGGCTATTGATACCAGGAATAGATAAACCCAAAGATAATCAAAAAAGGCGCGCTGGGGCGTAAATATAAACGCCAGGCCCATTATGATCACTCCAAACCCCAGCAGAATTCCGCCTGTTTTGGTAAGTGAATCCGGTAACTGCTTCTTAATATAATCCATTTAACTTATAAAACTTTTTCTTTTTAGATTCCGTTCTTTATTTTCTATTTACCTTCAACATCACTATCGGGTGCATTCTGTGATCTTTGCAGAACCCTTAAGTAATGAATAATTGCCCAGCGGTCATCGCGCGATATCGAGCTTTGATAGCTTGGCATTGTATTCTGCCCGTTGGTTATAACATGGTAGATATTCGCATCTTTCCAGTTTGTTACCTTTTGCGAGTGCAGGGTTGGCGGCACAGGGAACTGGCCCCTCATCCTGCTATCGCCTTTACCATAAAATCCGTGGCATGGCGAGCAGTATGTATCAAATCTTTTCTTTCCCAGATCAAGAACTTTTTGTGTAACAGGAAGAGGGTTCGGTGTTGCAACAACCATACTATCCGGCATACCTTTGAATTCGTACGGCATGAATCCTCTTGCAACGGTACCTTCAACAGGCTTGCGCATTGACCAGCCGTCCTTAAAGAACTTGCTTTCAGTCTGCGGCAGAACTTTCGGCTGACGGTGCATCCAGTCAAACGGCGGAAGGAACAACAGTACATTGAGCACAAAATAACTTATCATCGCAGTGGCAGCCGCTGTTCCAACCAGGGCGCCTACGAATTTCTTATCGGTCAGCGGATTGTTGGTTTTTCCCTTGTCGTACTCGGCTTCGTGAATATTACTTACAGCCGATGAACCTAACTCTTCAAACATGGCTCTTACTTCTTCCAGTTTAAACTTCGGATCATCTGCTGCTATATATATACCAAATTTATCGCTGGTAACGCGCCTTACAAACTCTGTATCCATTAGCGGATTCGCGTTGAAAGGCAGCTTCATGTAAATTGCGATCAATGAACCCACAAGCGTGAGCGCGGATATAAGTACCGTCAGCTCGAACATAATGGGAATTGAAGCGGTCAGGTTGAAATACGGCTTGCCGCCGAAAATATTCGGATAATTTACACCGACCATCCACCAGATCATAAGGAATGCAAGCGTTGTTCCGCTCATACCTGCAACCATTGCCACCCAGCCTATGCCTGTTGGCTTCAGCTTCATGGCGCCGTCCATTCCGTGCACCGGGTAAGGAGTTAATACATCAAACTTCTTATAGCCTGCGCCAGAAACTTTTTCCGCTGCGTGGATTATCTGATCAGGTGTATCAAAAAGCGCGGATACGGCATACAGCTTCCCCGTACGCGGTTCCGTCTTTAAAAACTTATCATCGAACTTCTTTAATATATTACCGATCATATTAATTGTTTGGTAACTTCTTTTATACTTTTCTCTGTTTTAAAACTCAACTATCGTTACTCTATACACTTAAAACTCTTAACACACTCTATGCACTCTATTCACTCTACACACTCAATGGCACTCTATTTAATACTGAGTCCTGTAATCAATTTCTTCTTCATGCTTTTTCAGGTGCGTTGGCTGAGCGCCTTCGGTTACCGCTTTAATTTCGCTCATTGCAACAACAGGCATTGTTTTGGCGAACAGCAGTACCAGCGTGAAGAACATTCCAAAGCTACCGAGCAGGATACCGAAATCATACATCGTCGGGAAGTACATGCCCCAGCTTGAAGGAAGATAATCGCGTGTTAATGATGTTACAATAATTACATATCTTTCGAACCACATACCTACATTCACAAGCAGCACCAGCACAAATGTGAGCGGGATATTCCTGCGGATCTTCTTGAACCAGAATAGCTGCGGGAAAAATACGTTGCAGCTGAACATGATCCAGTATGCCCATGCATACGGACCGAATGCGCGGTTTATAAATGTGAACTGCTCTATCGGGTTTCCGCTGTACCATGCAATGAAGAACTCCATCGCGTAAGCGTAACCAACCATTGTACCCGTAGCAAGCAGGATCTTATTCATCTTCTCAAGGGTGTTTACGGTGATGATATGCTCCATATCAAAAACCTTGCGTACTATAATAAGTACTGTTGATACCATACCAAATCCTGAAAAAATAGCGCCCGCAACAAAATACGGCGGGAAAATTGTAGTGTGCCATCCCGGTATAACCGATACGGCAAAGTCAAAGCTAACAATTGTATGAACTGAAAGTACCAGCGGTGTTGATAGTCCGGCAAGTATTAAATAAACTCTTTCATAATGCTGCCAGTGGCGGTTTGAACCTCTCCACCCCAGACTTAACAAAGTGTAAATTGCTTTTTTGATGCCGCTTGTTGTCCTGTCTCTCAATGTAGCAAAATCAGGTATAAGGCCAATGAACCAGAATACAAATGATACCGTAAAATATGTTGATACCGCGAACACATCCCAAAGCAGCGGTGAAGTAAAGTTAACCCAAAGGCTGTGCTGGTTCGGATACGGGAAGAGGTAGCCATCAAGCCAGGGACGCCCTGTATGAATCGCAGGGAATATACCTGCTGTCATAACCGCGAAGATCGTCATTGCCTCAGCAAAACGGGCAATACCGGTCCTCCATTTCTGGCGGAAAAGGAATAAGATCGCAGAAATAAGCGTTCCTGCGTGACCGATACCGATCCAGAATACAAAGTTAATAATATCGAACGCCCAGCCGACCGGCTGATTGTTTCCCCATAAACCGACTCCGTACCAGAATGTAAGCCCAAGACAAACTGCGCCTATCATCAATGCTGTAGAACTAATGCCGATCGCTATCCACCATTTGATATTTGGCTTGGTTTCAGTCGGCTTGGCAATTACATCATCGATCTCCTTAAACGAAGTTTTTCCCTCAACCAGCGGAATCTCCCGTTTGTATGTTGCGTCAAGACTCATTAGATTAACTTATTTCTATAATTAAAAAATCGAATTTTCCTTTATATACTGTCAAAGGCATGCCTTTGACCTACAGATATGTTTCTCGTCTCACGCCTGACTTTCGCTTTATGAAAGTTTTAACATTTCACGTTTCACGTTTCACGTTTGACATTTGACATTTGACATTTGACGTTAGACTATTTATGCTCGTCTTTTTTCTTATCAGAACCTTCGCCTTCGGTCTTTTTGTTCTCTTCCGTTTTCTTATCGTTCTTTTTATGTTCATCTAATCCCATTTCAAGAGGCTCAAGAATATTTCTGAGCTTTGCCATGTATGTAACATTCGGCAAAACCTTGATCTCTTCGAGCACACTGTAACCAAGATCGTGTGAACGGTACTTAGCTATTACAGATTCTTTATCGTTAACGTTACCAAATGTTATTGCATATGCGGGACATGCATCCTGGCAGGCGGTCGTTACGTTTGATCCTTCAACACCGCGGTTCTCCTGGATAGCATCCTGTCTTTCCTTCATAATACGCTGTACGCAGAAGGTACATTTCTCCATAACACCGCGCGAGCGAACTGTTACTTCGGGGTTCGCCATAAGCTCGATGGGCTCTGCATACTGGAAGCCATCTCCAACCCTGTCGCGGTAATCAAAGTAGTTAAATCTTCTTACTTTGTACGGACAGTTGTTTGAGCAATACCTTGTACCAACGCACCTGTTGTAAGTCATACCGTTCAGGCCGTCTTCGCTGTGTGTAGTTGCTGCAACCGGGCAAACATTTTCGCACGGCGCATAATCGCAATGCTGGCAAAGCATAGGCTGGAAGTTCGCAGATGGCGCATCGGGTGTGCCGTAGTAATAACGGTCAATCCTAAGCCACATCATCTCGCGGTTTGCTTTAACCTGCTCCTTGCCTACAATTGGAATATTATTCTCAACGTTACATGCTGTTACGCATGCACCGCAGCCTGTACATTTGTTCAGGTCAATTGCCATGCCCCACTTATAGCCGGTGAATCCTTCCCTGTCGTAAACAGGAGGAGTGTTGATCGGCTGCAGGTCCATGTGATGCATTCCTTCCTGCAGGAACTTGGGGTTCTTTTTATATTCATCGTATGTACCCTGCCTGATTATTCCTCTTCTGAACTGAATGTTCTTGAGCAGGGGGTCGCTATCAATCGCAAAATGTTCCTGTGTTGAAACCAGCTCATATTTTGTGCCGGCTTTTGAAACCTGCGCGTTATTATAGAGCCTTTCGCCAAGTGCAGGAGCTTTTGCAATCAGTACATTCGGGTTAATGCCAATACCTGTACCGATAACGCCTGCTGCCGTTCTGCCGTATCCCAAAGAAATTTCTATGGTCTTATCGGCTAAACCGGGCTGAACAAATACGGGGAAGGTTTGTTTTCTTCCGCCTATTGTAACATCTATATTATCATTTGTATCTATACCAAGCTCGCTTGCAGATTGAACTGAAAGTGCCGCGTAATTATCCCAAACTATTTTAGTTACGGGATTCGGCAGTTCCTGCAGCCAGCCGTTTGATGCAAAGCGGCCATCGCCAACATTGTTATTGTTCTGCAGCATTACTACATAATCCGCTGACGCATTCATGCGGGTTGAGGTGATGAATGACTCCGCCGAGTAAGCCGAACCGGCTGCTTCGGGTTTTTCATTCAGGAATACTACTCCGTCATGCAGTATCGAATTCCAGAAATTCTTGAACGGTGCAGATGCGCCCATTAAAGGATATATAGCCTTTTCCCAGTTAGCCAGAAGGTAATCTCTGTAAAGAGTTTCGTTGAACTCCTTCGGCTCTTTCCAGCTTAGAAGTATTGCTTCTTTCTGCCTCGTATTATAGAGCGGGGCAATAATAGGCTGCTGCATGCTGTAGAAACCGGTGCGTGTTTTGAAATCGCCCCATGATTCCAGTGCGTTATGTATAGGAAGCACGTAGTTTGATACTTCCGCGGTTTCGGTTACCTGTTCGGTCATAGTTACAACAACAGGTACCTTTTTTACAACTTCTTCGTATTTATATTCAGGTGATAAATTATATACAGGGTTTGTATCGAAATGTATTACCGCGCCAACTCTTCCGCCTGCCATTGCCTGTGTAAGCTGGTCCATTTCTGCGGGTGTGCTGAGCGGCATTATCTCTGTATTTTCGGCTTCGGTGCTGTAGAGTTTCGAGCTTCCGAGAACTTCGTTAAGCATGTTTATCGCGAGGTGCGTTGATTCCGGAAGCTTATCGCCGCCGATAACAATAACATCACCCTGGCTCTTTGAAAGATCATCAACGAGATTTTTCAGTGTCTTCTCGTTGAGCAGGTATTTCGCGTTGAACTGCTCAAGCTTGTATGCAGAAAACGCGCCTGATACACGCCCATCGGCTGAAAAGCCTGACATCTTCTTTTTATTTACCAGCTCGTTGAGCAGGCACATAATCAGCTCTTCGATAGCGTCTGTTCTAAGCCTAAGCCTGTAATCCGCATTCATACCGGTAATGGTAACCGCGCCTTCAACAGCGTAAAGCCTGTTGAATTCATTGCCGTTCATTACATCCCTGTTCTGCATGAACATCCTTGTATTTTCGATCTGGTTGCTATCGTTGCCAAGGAAGTCTGATTCCAGCGCAAGTATCACTTTTGCTTTATCAAGCCGTAAGACCGGCATGCTGCGCTTGCCGTATGATTTCTGCCACGCATTAACGCGGGGTGTATTGTTTATCGCTTCGTATGAATAGATCTTTGTTGTGGGGAACGCGAGCTTAAACTCATCAAATAATTTCTTCAGCGTGGGCGAAAGAATTGTGCCTGTAACTATCGCAATTTCTTTTCCTGATGCAGATGCTGCTGTTAACGCAGCGCTGATATTTTTATTTACATCATTCCATGCTGCCTGCGCCTTGTTTACCATGGGCTCCCTGTAGCGCTCGGGGTTGTAAAGATTCATTACGCTTGATTGCCCCTTGGTACAGATCTTCCCTTTATTAACCGGATGATCTGGATTCCCGTCAACTTTGATGGGGCGTCCTTCGCGGGTTTTTACAAGTATGCCGCAAGCACTTGTACAGCCCGTACATGTTGATGCATAGTAGTTCGGAAGGCCGAGAGTAACTTCTTCCGGTTTCTGATTGTAAGGTACAATTGTTCCTTTATCCTGGTAATTTCCGCATCCTGCGGCAGCGAATGCTGCCGATGCACCCATCAGCGCAAGGAACCTTCTGCGTGAAACTGCAGACATGCTGCCAACATCGGGCTTTGTGAGCGCTTCGGGTGAAAACTCGTTCTGTACGGTTTTGTTAAAAGAGGGGTCTTTATATAACTCCTTAAAGCTTCTCCAGTAGCCGCTTTCCTGAGCACTTTCTTCTGTGCCGGTAGTCTGCGGTTTTTTTATATCATCCATTTCGTTGTTCTTATCCATTGTTCTTACCTCCTGCGTTGCTGCCTGGATTAATACTGCCGAGGTTCACTTTTTTACTTTTATCACGTTTAACCGCATATGGATTCTCCTTAACTTTTACGCTTGCTTCAGCTTTCAGTTTCTGCCTGAAAAGATTGAACGGCAGTTTGGTTAACGCATACGCGCTGATAGCGCCCGCGCCAAGATAAACAAAAAAGTTTCTGCGTTTTATCTTCGGAGTTTCTTTTACAGCTTTGGAGTTGCTTGAATTATTCGAATTCATCTTTGTATAATTTCTATACTATAATATAGGATATTCTTTTATTTACTTT
>JACSRQ010000190.1 GCA_014879675.1 Ignavibacteria bacterium | reverse complement strand
CAAATGGATGGCAATTATGAGGAGGCGATAAAAAACTACAAGCTATCCATTGATTTTTTCCCTACAGCAGAAGCCCACACATTTTTAGGCTGGGCATACAGTTTTTTGGGCGATCTTGATAAAGCAATTGAAGAATGCAAGACCGCTATTGATATTGACGTTGACTATGGGAATCCATACAATGATATCGGGTCATACCTTATACAGCAGGGTAACTATGATGAAGCCATAACCTGGCTTGAAATGGCGCTGAAAGCAAAAAGGTACGAATCATACCACTACGCGCATCTCAACCTTGGCAGGGCTTATGAGTTAAAGGGGCTTTGGTTCGAAGCTATCGAAGAATATAAAACAGCAATGAAACAATCACCTAAGTACGACCTGGCAAAAAAGCTATATTATACTTTGCGGGGAAAACTTAATTAGTACATATTAGTTTCAGCAGGATTTTTTTATACCGGGCATCAAATACGGAAACCAAAACAGCAGTCAAAAATGAAATACTTCAAGACCGGAAATACAAGTAGAGGATTTTACCCGTTCGTTTTCCTGCTGGCTATTCTTATATCCTCAGCGGTTTTTCAGAGCTGCGAACAATCAAACATCTTTTCAGATAAAGATGATGTAGAGCTGGGTGAGCAGTTTGATAAAGAGATAAAGGCTAACCCGAATGAATTCCCTATGCTTGAAGGGCACCAGGATATTAAGGATTACATTAAGGGAATGGGTACGGAAATTCTTGCATCACCCAAAATAAAAAAACGCAATATATACCCATATACATTCCAGGTTGTGAATGATACCATTGTTAATGCTTTCTGCACACCTGGCGGCTTTGTTTATGTATATACCGGGCTGATGAAGTTTGTGGATAACGAAGCAACACTTGCCGGCGTAGTTGGTCATGAAATTGCCCATGCTGAAAGAAGACATGTTACTCAGAGGCTTACCGCATATTACGGAGTGAGCGCATTGCTTGGCTTTATTCTAGGCGGAAACCCCAGCGTACTTGCAGAAGTAGCAGCGAACCTGTTTGTGGGTCTGGCGTTCCTTAAAAATTCACGTGATGATGAAACCGAAGCGGATTATTACTCGATCCAGTACCTAAAGACCACAAAATGGTACCCGGGCGGAATTACTTTTTTCTTTGATAAGATAAAAGAAGAGCAGAGACAAAAAGGTTCAACTCCAGGCGATCTTGACAGGCTGCTTTCAACTCATCCCCTGCCTGCAGATAGGATCAGCTTTGTGAATAAAGAGCTTGCAAAGATAAGCCCAAAACCTGACCCCACTTCAGGACTTTACACCGATGAATACCAGAAGATAAAAGCAAAAGTACCCTCACGAAAATAGTTTTTTCTTAATTTAAATCTAAAGACAGAGATGCGTTATAAAATTTTACTGAGCTGCATACTATTATTTATTATTTTTTCCGCGTCCCGGGTTCTCGCACAGGGCGATAAAGTTGTCACTGATGTTGCATTCAAATTTACATTTACTCTTCCTGCGGGATGGGAGAATAAAGATATGAAAGAAACTACCGATAAGGATGCTATTTCATATTCGTTTGAAAGCAAAGATAAAAAGATGGCAATAATGCTTCTCGCATTCAAGCTTTCATCTGTAAAAAACATCGACGACTTCATTTATAATCTGGAAAAAGATATCAGCCTGAACATTCCGCCTAAATCAGGTGACTACAGCGAGGAAGATTCAGGCAGGTATGATATGAAGAACGCACATTACAAGGATAACAGGTTCGAAGAGACGATATATTATTTCCGCACTAAGCTACCGGATGCACCAAACAATTATGTTTATATGCTTAGGTTCATTACAGAAGCTAAAGATTATAACAGTGATACTGAAACGCTGGTTAAATCAATTGCCGGAACATTTACTCCAACTGCTGAATAAGCATTTTCACTATAAATTACTAAAACAAATTTTACTATGAGCGTAAAACCAATCCCTGAAGGATACGGAAATGTTATTCCTTTCCTCGTTTGCAGCGGTACAGAAGATGTTATAAAGTTCGCCCAGGAAGCCTTTGGCGCTAAGCTGAGTGATATCAGCAAGACTGATGGCGGCACCGTGAGGCATGCTACGATCCACATACGTGATTCAGCCATAATGCTTTCAGAAGGCAGCGCGGAATACCCGGCTGTTCCTTCCATGCTGTATATTTATTTTGATAATGTTGACGAAGTTTACAAGAAAGCTTTGGCAGCAGGCGGCGAAAGCCTCAGAGAACCAACTAATGAGTTTTATGGCGATAGATCATGCGGCGTTAAGGATACATCAGGCAATCAATGGTGGTTTGCAAGCCATGTTGAAGATGTATCATCTGAGGAGATAAACAAACGCCATAGCGAAAAGCACAAGAAGAGCTAAGCAATTTCACACATTGGAGTTTACAAAGCATAAAGGGCAGCAATGCCCTTTTTGTATTAACAGAAATCAACTACATCACGGCTAGATTCAGGTGCATACGATGCATTCAAATTCCTAAACCCCCATTGCAGAAAGTGTATTATAATAATTAAGTTCAATCGCGGCGAAACAGAAATTCATATAATCGTCCCCCCTTCGATGAAGGGGGGATAGTTTTTTTCAAGAATAAATGAGCTCCGATTAAACTCCAATCAGGAAATCCGAAAATCGGCAATGGGGGTTTGCAGAAGCAGACCTTTGTGATTCTTTGCAGCAACACTCCGGCTTATCTTTATCGAAATCTAACTGAATCAGTCACCAGTTCTCATTTTATTTATCAAAACAATTAGTTAATTTGCATCAGGGGTTTTAGAGAAATCAGATGTTGAAAACAGAAGATCAAACCGGCCAGGAATTGATATCGCAGGCCATATACCGCAACGGACTCAATTTGCCGCGGATAGTTAAATGTGTAGATATGCTCACAGAAGAAGAGCTATGGAAACATCCAAACGGTTCTTCAAACAGTATCGGCAACCTTATACTTCATTTAAACGGAAACATCACGCAATACATTATCTCTGCATTGGGCAGTTCCCCTGACCTGCGCGAGCGCGATCTTGAGTTTTCTTCAGATCGTATTTTAAATGCCTCAGGGCTTAAAGAATTGATAACTTCTGCCACCCATACGGCCGCAAGTGTGCTGGAAAAACTCGATAACACTCAGCTTAACAACACATACGAAGTGCAGGGGCATGTAATGAGCGGCATTGCAATAATTTTTCACGTTTCTGAACACTACTCCTATCACACCGGACAAATAGTATTCCTGACTAAACTACTGAAGGACGTTGATACCGGATTTTATAATGGCATGGACCTGAATAAAAAAAACAGTCCGACCTAAACATATTTTTTTTACGATTAAATGGAACTTGTTAACAGGCATTGGGCTAAAGCGGGCGGTGTTATCGCGGTTGGAATTCTGGTTTACATTTATCTTATCGAAGGCTCCCGGATGCCGCTTGTTCAAAAGTTTTCACTTCTCAGCCTTGCATTCCTGATGTTCCACCAGTTCGAAGAATATGTTTATCCCGGGGGATTCCAATATTACTTTAACACGAGAATTTATAATCCATTCGGTTTCTTCAAGAGTAAAATTTCCGACAAAGCCGTCATCTGGGTCAATGTAGTTTTAGGATGGGGCATATATGCTTTAGTGGCTATCTTCTTCCATGAAAACCCTGTGATCGTTATGACCTTTGTTGCAGTTCTGCTTATCAACGGTGTTTTGCATTTTGGATTAGCCTTTAGCATGAGAGATTATAATCCGGGTGTTGTAACCGGTGCGATATTGTTTATTCCGCTTGCTATATATTCCGCAACCAAGCTCAGGGATACGGGGGTAATGACAATGCCTGAAATAATCATGGTTCTCCCCTATGCTGCCGGGTTCAGCCTGCTGATACCAATAACAATTTTTGTATGCAGGGAAAAGAAGCGTTCAGGCAGCAGTTCCTGACCGGTACAGGTTGTAAAAAAATGTAAACGCTGAAACACCTTTTCAAACTTAAAGTTTAAATATTATATACTATTGAAGAGCTAATTGCAGAAGGAGAAATATAAATTATGAAAAAGCTCATATTGATCTTAATGGCAGTATCACTGAATATTTTTGCACAGGATGGTAACAAAGAACTTACCCAGGTAACGGGGATTTGGTCCGGTAAGTTGCCCTGCGCAGACTGTGAATCCATTTCATACAGACTGAGTTTAAAGAGCGATCTTACTTACCAGGACAGATTGATATACAACGGAACTATTACTGACCCTGTAAATGGAGTTGGCACATGGCAGCTTACAGGAGATGAAATTAAACTCACATCATCATTGGGTTCTATCCAAAGCTTCAGGGTTGAAACGAACAAACTCATTATGCTGGATTCGGACGGAAACTCTGTGCCAAATTCTGAGCTCACTAAGCTCACAAGGAATACCGGCGAGCAGGAACAGCCAACAGACCGCTGGCAGGAAAGAAGGCTTAAAGGGGTTGACTTCATGGCGATTGGCAATGAACCGTTCTGGAATGCTGATATCAATATAGATGCTAAAACTATTAACTTCGGCAGGCTATCGGAAAATGGTTCTATTGAATTTACTGATATAACTGAAAATAAAATTATGGATGCTGCCGGCACATCGTTCAATGCATCAACTCCCAAGGCTGAGATCAAAGTTGAGATTATGAAAAGCGAATGCACTGATAATATGTCCGGTGAAGTTTTTCCCTACACTGTAAAGGTAAGTCTTAGAATGGGCAGGAGCAATAAATGGGATGAATATACAGGCTGCGGCCAGTATCTGGCTGATTACAGGCTCACTGATCTATGGCTCATCGATAAAATTAATGGGAAAAGCATTGCTGAGTTCAATATTTTCAAGAACAAAGTTCCGATGATAGAGATGAATGCTGCCCAGCAGCGTTTTGGCGGCACGGCGGGATGCAACAGCTTTAACGGTAGCTTTGAAGCCGCAGGCAGCAGAATAAGGTTCGGCAAAATAGCTTCGACTCTGATTATGTGTCCGGATATGAAGCTTGAACAGGAATTCTTCGATGCATTGAACGATAAATATTTTGAATTCACGATAGCTTCAAATACGCTCACGCTGGTTTCGCCCGAAGGTAAAACAGTGCTTGAGCTGAAGAAAGCGGATTAAACTGAAAGAAGTAAAAAAAGCAGAAACGATTTTCACCAGTTAACACGAAATTCTCTCAAGATTTGTTTTCCCATCTCTAACTGGTGGTCGGGAATGAAAGGCACAATAACATTTTATCTCCCGCGAAGACTCTAATAAGTAGGGTTCATTGTTTCATTTTCTGTTCATTTTCTAACAATTCAATCCCGTTAGGGATTGAATATTGGTAGAACATGATTTACCCCGTGTTATTCCGTCCCGTACGGGACGGGATAGAAGATGGCAATCAAAAGGCTACCCATATCTCGTGCCTACGGCACTTGTTATAATCTGTGCCGTAAGGAGTTACCTCCTGACGGATGCTTTTTGTAACTCGAATCGCCTGATTCGAGCACATTTGCACAGTCAGCAATTGGCATAGCCAATAATCCGGTCAGGCGACCGGATTTACACTTTGGGTAGCAGTCACTGTGCTGTCAGGAGTTACCTCCTGACTGATGTTTTTTTGTAACTCGAATCGCCTGATTCGAGAGCGTTTGCGTAAAGCCAATAATCCGGTCAGGCGACCGGATTTACAAGGGCATTACAAAAAAATGCCCAGCATTTTCATACAGGACATTTCATTGTTATACTTGTTTGCTTCTTTTTCTGCCTTTTCACTTTTTGAGCGAAGCGAAATCCCGTGAAACGGGATGCTTTTTCATTTTTGCCTTTTGCATATTCACTACAATGTGTTAAATTGACCCTGATAGCAAATGGAATATCTGCAAAAAGGAAAATATTACGGCATTCCCCAAAAGACATTAAGTTTTAACGGACTTCTTTTGGTTGATAATGAATATGTGAAAGATAAAGTAGACTGGCATTACCACGAAAATGCGTACTTCACCTACCTGCTTAAAGGAAAACTTATCGAGACCTCAAAAAAGACCAGCCACACATGTGTGCCGGGTACGCTGCTTTTCCACTATTCCGGCGATCCGCATTACAACATCAAGCCTCCCGGCTATACGCGCGGATTCCAGATAGAATTCAACAATAGCTGGTTTTCAAAACATGGTTTGCAGTTACATGAGCTTGAAGGCTCTGGCTCGGTGTCGTCAAAACCTGCCGCAATACTCTTCAAAAAGATATACAATGAAACAATAGTTAACGATAGGCTCACTCCCCTTGCGATCGAAGGACTGCTGCTGCAGGTTTTCGCGGAAATGCTACGCAGAACAGGCAAGAGCGCCGAAAGGAACTCACCGCCGCTTTGGCTTGGCAAGGTCGCCGAAATTCTCCGCGAAGAGTCTGAGGAAAAAATTACCCTCAGCATGCTTGCCCGAATGACAGGGCACCATCCTGTACATATCTCCAAATCATTCCACAAACATTTCGGAGTAACAATGGGCCAGTACATCAGGAATTTTAAGATAGAACGCTCTGTAAAACTGCTTCGTGAAAAGAATCTTACGCTGACCGAGATAAGCTCCGCATGCGGATTTGCCGATCAAAGCCATTTTATCCGTACATTCAAGATGGTGCACGGTATCACTCCCTCAATGTATAGAAAGATCTTCCTTTAGGCTAATTATATCCCTACGGCTAAATTTATTCTATTTAAACAAGCTGCTTAATTTGTATCTTTGCAGATGATAAATCAATTCTATGTATTGAATAAATTGCTCGGTTTGTTTTTTTGCTTTCTGCTACCTGTAAACATCTTCTGCGGTATGGATTCGCTTAGTTTTGTGAATGATAACGGTATCACAAGCGGAGTGCATGAGCAGAATACGGGAAAAGTCACTTTTATGAGTGTGCCTGTACCTATTGAAAAATATACTGAAGCCGATTTCCTTTCATCATTTGAGATTTCCGATACATGTGACTTCAATATCCGGGTATTCCTGAAACGCTCGCTCACCAATGAGCTGCACACACTCGCTCCCTCGCTTACTGCGGATGTGCTTACAGCAAACGGCAACTACAGCTTTACATTTTACGTTGACGGGAAAAAGATATATAATGAGAATTTGAATCCGGGGGCCGGAAGCGTGGAAAGTAAAAATACAGCTACTGTTTTCCGCGTGCCGCTGATCAGTTCTACAGGCGAAGACTCATGGGGCCGGTTCTTATGGCAGAGATTCTGGTTCGGCGGCGGCGAAGACGCACTTTCTGACGGAACGCATAGGCTGCGAATCGAGATAAGTCCGTATGTTAAGCAAACGGATGTAATAACCGGCAATATCATTGCAGAAGGAGAAATTGATATCACTCTGAAAAAACCGTTTGTATCAGCAGAACAAATTGAAGTACAGCCAATTGCTCCTGCGGAGGGCTGGAATGTATCAAATGAAAATTACAACAAAGAACTGATCAGAGAACTTAACAGGAAAATACTCCAGAACTCATTTAAGCAGATCACAGGTATTGTTGTTATAAAGAACGGCAATCTGCTGCTCGAAGAGTATTTTAACGGTGCAGGCAGGGATTCCCTCCACGATACACGCTCTGTAGGAAAATCATTCGCATCTGCAATAATGGGAATTGCAATTGCGGATGGCTATATAAAAAATGAAATTCAAACCCTTGAAACTTTCTACGACCTGAGTTCATATTCAAACTTCTCACTTGCCAAGAACCGGGTTACACTGAAGAGCCTGCTGACAATGAGCTCGGGATTCCTTGGCTCTGATATTGACCAAAGCTCTCCCGGCAATGAAGAAAATATGTATCCAACCCCTGATTGGGTAAAATTCACGCTTGACCTGCCAATGGATAGCAGCAAAACTATGGGCAAGAGCTGGGATTATTTCACTGCGGGCGTTGTTGTGATTGGAGATGTACTGAATAAAACTGTGCCCGGCGGACTCGAGGAATACGCCGCAAAAAAACTTTTCAAACCTCTTGGCATTACTAAGTATCAGTGGGAATACACTCCGCAGGGTGTTGCAAACACAGCAGGCGGTCTAAGGATGCGCTCTTTAGATTACGCAAGGTTTGGGCAGCTTTATAAAGATGGCGGCCAGTATAACGGTAAACAGATAATTCTCGCTGATTGGGTTAAAAAGAGCATCTCTCCCCTGCTTCAAGTTCCGGTAAGCGAAACAGACTATTACGGCTACCTTTTCTGGAATTCCGTATTTACCGTAAACGGAAAGAAATATCAAGCAGCATACTCGAGCGGAAACGGCGGCAATAAGATATACATTTTTAAGGATGTGCCAATTGTTGTGGTAATAACTTCGACCGCGTACGGCATGCCGTATGCACACCGGCAGGTGAATAAGATCATGGAAGAGTATATTCTGCCTTCCGTGCTGGATTAGAATATTCAATCCGGGCATTTGTTGTGATGAGTTAAATCCTGAATATTAACGCCTGTTGTTTACACATTTTTAATCCTTTCAGCTTAAAATCAATAATATGCAAAAAAACAATATCCCCTTTTTACGGGGTTAAATGTTATATTTGTATAATACAAATTGAGTCTTAAACAGCAGCAAAAGCAGTTAAAGTGAAACTAATCAATACACTATGTTAAAGAGAATTTCAATTTGCTTATCAATAATAATACTTTACTCATCCGTTGTATTTTCACAGGATCTGGAATCAACCATTAACGAGCTTGTTAAACCGCTATTGGACGGCAAAAAGAACCTGGGAATTGCTATCGGAGTTTATGACATAGGCAGTGATAGCCCGCGGATGTTCTACTTCGGCAAATCAACAAAAGATGATGAAACCAAAGTGACGGAATCCACAGTATTCGAAATTGGCTCCATCACAAAAACCTTCACCACTACCATGGCGATCATGCTGGAGCGCGAAGGTAAAATTAAGCTTGGCGACCCTGTGCAGAATTACATGCCGGCGGGAGTAACAATACATAACTTTTCAAGCACTGAGCCGGTTAAGATGATCCACCTTGCTACACAAACATCCGGTTTGCCAAGGCTTCCAACAAACCTTTTTACAAGCGATAAAACAGATAAGAAGAATCCGTACAAAAATTACAATGCTGAAGACCTGAATAGTTTTATCAATAACTATATCCCGGAGTATGAACCCGGCACGAAGTATCTGTATTCAAATTTAGGTATGGGATTGCTTGGCAATATTATGTCCAGTGCATCGGGTAAGTCATACGATGAAATGCTGCATTACTATCTTGTTGATTCACTTGGAATGTTTTCAACCGGCCAGAAGCTGACAGCAGATATGCAGAAGAACATGGCAAAGGGCTATACCGAAAAGGGAGAGCCCTCTCCGCTTTGGGATTTTGATGTACTAGCGGGATGCGGTTCTATCAGGTCTTCACTGCCGGATATGATGAAGTACCTCGCGTTCCACATGGGAAAAACAGATAAGTTTGATTTCAAAGATGCTTTGACGCAGCTTCATAAACGCAGGTTTGAAACTGATATTCCCAATACTGCAATAGGTTTGGCATGGCATGTTTCAGAAACATCGGGCGACAGAACGGTTGTGTGGCATAACGGCGGTACAGGCGGATTTGCAAGCTTTATGGGATTCATTCCCGAAACAAGTACGGGCGTAGTTGTATTAAGCAACCAGTCAAATTCTGTTGATAACGTTGGCGTAGAAATACTGAAATATTTAAACAGGCTGAAATAGCGAAAGCACAATTTGAAAAATATATTGATCACCGGGATCTCGGGATACATTGCGCCTTACTTAGCTAAGGCGCTTGTTGTTAATGGCGGCAGTAAAGTTACCGGTGTATATAATTCACACCCAATAGAGATAAATGGGATAACTACACAACAATGCAATTTATCACACAGCACCGAGATTGAGAAAGTTTTCAAAAGTGTTAAGCCGGATATTGTTTATCACCTGGCATCGGTAACCCCCACAAGAATTAACGGACAGAACGATAAATTCATTGAAGATTTCAATTGCGGCGTTACAGCTCATATTGCAAAATTGTGTAAATCTGCCGGCGCGCTTATGATCTATACTTCAACAGACCTAGTTTATAAGGAAGGTACCAACCTGGAAGAATATTCTTCACCCCAGGAACCATTAACCATATACGCCAGAACAAAATTGATGGGTGAAAATGCTGTTATAGATAGCGGGACCAATTACCAGATAATGCGGACATCGCTTGTATATGGATTCACTCTAAGCAAATATACTTCCTATTTTGATATTGCTTATAGAGCCCTTAAAAGCGGCAAAGAAGTGAATGCGTTCACTGACCAGTTCAGAAATCCAATTTACACCGAAGATGCAGCAGAGATACTATTAATGCTGCCATCGCTTTACAATGAAAATGAGATAATTAATCTCTGCGGAAGAGAATACCTTTCGCGTTACCAAATGTGTTTTAAAATGGCGGAAGCATTCGGGTTTGAAAAGAGCCTAGTAAAAGAATCGAGCTTTGTTAACTTTCCCAATTATACCGCCATCGGAGCAATTGGTTTGGATAACTCAAGGCTGATTCAGCACGGGCTTACAACACACACATACGACCAGAACCTGGAAAGATCAAAGAAGTACCGCCCGAAATGACCCGGAGCCTATTTGAGCAATATCATCTTCTTTGATTCCCTGAAATTGCCGCTTTCTAATGTGTAGAAGTACACACCGCTTGGCAAACCTGACGCATTATAACTAACTTCATACTCTCCCCCGCCCAGATATTCATTAACCAGCTTGTTCACCAGTTCCCCCGCTGTATTGTAAACACTCATCACTGTTAACCCGGTATTGTTACCCGCAGGTACGGAGAACTTAATTTTCGTTTCAGGGTTGAATGGATTTGGATAGTTCTGCTTTAGGCTATAATCAGAAGGTACAGTACCGGTTTGAGATACAATTCCGATGGGATAATTTGCGAAAACAGTATTCATGAAATCAATTCCGATCGGTCCGGTATTGATATCCCTGTTCATCATTAATGTCATGCAGATACTATCGGCGGGATAGTACATCAGTATGCATGAATGCCCGAATGAATTGCCACCGTGCCCCCAGCAGGTTTTTCCGCCCACATTGTATCTCATTGTGCCGAGTCCATACCCGTTCGCGCCGGAGATACTTGCGGGGGTAAATTCCAGCATCTGTGTCAGTATTGCCGGACTAATTATCTGCCCTGTGTACAAAGCTCGCGGCCATTTAACAATATCTCCCGGGCGTGTAATTACTCCCCCGGCTCCCAGAGTAGAAGTAATGAATGCTGTTCTTGGTATTCCCGAAATATCCACAAGCTGACTGCCGCCGCCCATTGACCAGCCGTGAACAAAGGGTACATTTACGCTATCCTTAAATTCAAAATAAGAACTATCCATAGCAAGCGGCGAAAAAAAGCGTTCTCTCATAAGCTCACCAAGATCGCGCTGTGTTATTTGCCGGATGATTATAGCTAGTATTATATAATTAGTGTTTGAGTAATGCCATGATACCCCCGGCTGAAAGTACGGTGCCAGTACATAGCTTGTAAGCACTTCCTCAAGAGTCCATACTCTTGAAAGATTTGAATTGATCGCATTATTGAACGAAGGATTATCGGTAAAGTTGTAGAGTCCGCTTGTATGGTTCAGTATCTGCTTGATGGTAACCTTCCCGTTCACATTATTGTATAACGGCAGGAATTTTCCGATAGTATCGGTTAAGCTGAGCGAATCACCCTGCACAAGCTGCAGCGCAAGCGCAGACATGAAATTTTTGGTAATACTGCCGATATCGAACACTATATCATGAGTAATATTCACACCCGGATGTGAAATGCCCGCCTGCCCCAGCCAAGTGCCCAGCCTCGGGGAGGACACTGCTGCAGATATACCGACAAGTCCGTATTGGGTTTTGACCGTATTCAGCTTTGTTTGCAGGATGCGCGCATAGGCTGTATCGAACTCTGCCCTAACTTGGTTAAATGAAGACGATCCCAGGATGAGAATTGCGGTAATGACAAAAATATATTTCAAACTGCAGTTTTTGAATTTTACATGAATATATTCGTTCATATTATTTATTTTAGTAATACCAGCTTTGCAGCCGAAATGAATTTATTTTTTAGTGTATAAGTACCGCGATTCAAAGCTGCATAATAAACTCCTGAGGGAGCATCCCCTGCTGACCAGTTGAAATTGTACTTCCCGGCTTTCATGAAAGAACTGTGAATCGTTGCTACAAGCTCGCCCGAAGAAGTATAAATATTCAGTGCGTAAACACCGGCATAACCATCGGGCACAGAGATGTTGATAGTTACCTGGGGGTTAAACGGGTTTGGAAACACGCCGGTTATTCCAAAGGTTAATGGTACCTCCCCGTTTAAATTCTGCAGCCCGATAGTTGATGCGGTGTCATTTCTCAACAGGAGCCGGTCCATTTGTCCCCTGTTGACAATATAAATATCCGTGAGCCCGTCGCCGTTGAAATCGGCGGCCTTCAGCCCGATCCCTTCTCCGGAGACTCCCGCCGGGAGTACTTGTGAAGTCGCTTCGGTAAATATTCCCAGCCCGTTATTCAGAAAGACTTCTACCGGACGGTTATAAAATATGTTTGCTGTGATCAGATCACCATCGCCATCAAGATCAACATCCACAAAGATCGCATCGGTAGTGTGCTCGGCATCAAGCGGAATATTGGATGCGGTCACATCAGTAAAATAACCGCTGCCGTTATTCACCAGAAGCCTGTCCTGCCTATTCATTCCCGAACGGAAGGCAACATTTGAAAAATATATATCAAGGTCATTATCGCCATCAATATCATATAAAGTAACTTTCCGCGTTTCTTCATTGCCGTTAACCGGCAGTCTGGCAGATGTGGAATCTCTAAAATAACCGGAACCGATATTGATGTATAGCTTATTGCCGTCTTCATTCCCCACCACCATGTCACCATCGCCATCGCCATCTATATCACCCAGCTTAATATCCTGAGTAATATCCAAAACCGCGGGCAGCCTGGAAGCGGTTTGATTTGTGAACGTTGAATCTCCATTATTTATCAGAATAAAATTCTTCGCGGGAGTATCCGAAGGTCCCGCATTGCCGAAAATGAGATCCGGCAGCGAATCATTATTCGCATCTACGGCTAATACGGAATTTGCTATACTGTTTGGCAGGACATTCGGCATATCCCTAAACACGCCATAGCCATTATTGAAATACAGCTCGTGAATTGTATGATCTTCAGTTGCGAAAACAATATCAGGATCATTGTCACGGTCCATATCTGCGATTCCAATATCCTCGCTATCGAGAAATTTTTGCGGAAGCCTGCCCGTGGTGCCATCGGTAAAAAAGCCTTTACCATTATTCAGCAGTAATTTATTGGGCTGGTACTCGTTTGCTATAACAATATCCAGATCACCATCGCCGTCAAGATCGGCGGCTTCAACATCCATACCGGGTCCGCTTACGATAGTAACGGGGAGATTGGTCAACGATACATCTTTATATAGTGGAGATGTAAAGCCGGTAACTGATTGCCGCGAAGCCTTCCGCGGCAAAACAGCGGCAATCAGTACCAGTGAGACCAAAGTAAGAAATGTGGTTTTAAATAGAAGCAATAAATCCTTTCACTATGAATTTACATAACAAAGTTACTTTTGCTTTGAAAATTAAGCAAATCAATGTTATTGTAATCTTAGGATTCATACATTGCACTTTATCCAATTTTTGATGATATTTTAATTATTTCTAATATTATTTAGTATATTGATTAAAACTCATGAAAAAGGATAAGAACTTATACAATTTGGTAAATTCCTTATCTTCGACTGAAAAGGCATATTTCAGAAAATTCGCATCATCAGGCTCTGCCGGCAAGGATAAAACTTACCTGCAGCTTTTTGATGCATTTGATAAGCTGGAATATATTTCAGAATATTCCGAAGAATCTGTTAAACAAAGATTCTCCGGAAAACGATCGCTCAGGCAGCTTCCGGTTTTGAAGAATTATTTATATGGCACTATATTGCGGGCATTGAATCACTACAATGAAGAAAGCGACATCGATCTGAAGATCGGCTCCATAATCAGTTCAGCTAAACTGTTGTACAGGAAAGGATTGTTCAAAGCTTCTCTCGCGAAGACTGCCAAAGCCGGTGCGATGGCACGTAAGTTCGGGAAAGATATTCTGCTTCTGGAGGCAATTCATACTGAGAGGCAGACTCTTCGTGTATATTCATCGCTTAATCAAAGCAGTGAGCTTCTGATGAAAAACTATGATGAAGAAGCCGAAGTGCTTGAGAGGCTGAACAATATCAGTGTATATAAAAAGCTACTTGATGAGCTGATAATAATGGCAACTGCATCAGGTCCAGCAACCACAGGAAACGAAACCTTGCGTTACGAAAAACTACTAAAACGCAGAGAGCTTAGTGATGAAAACCTGGCAATCTGCACACAATCAAAAATACTCTTTCACCAGATCAAATCATTTGCAATGATGCTCTCTGGAGGCCGGTTAGACGAGTCACTTGTGCATACTTACAAAGTGATTGAACTGATTGATGCCACAAGTAATGGCAGGATGAACTATCCATACGAATACATCAGCTCCAGGCAGAATACAATTCTGGCAGAGCTTTACCGTAACGGATTTGAGGCCGCAAGCAGGGCCGCTTCCGGGTTGAGAGCCGAAGAAGACGGGCTGCTGGCAAATTCGCCTGCAAAGGTACGCAATTTTCTGAAGATCAGGACACTTTCATGTGAGATAAATATGAATATGACCTGCGGTGAACATGAAAGAAACTCCAGGCTGATAGAAGAAGAGATCAAATACTGTGAAGCTAACAGGAATAACACTTACAGGGATGAAGAGATCGTTACATGGAACCAGGCGGCAATGCACTATTTCGTTTTTGGAGACTACAGCAGATCGCTGGAATACATCGCAAGGATAATGAATGACAATTCATTCCGGCTGCGGGAAGATATGCAGACTTTCTGCAGGCTGTTTGCGCTTATACTTCATTTTGATATGGGAAGTTTATCGTATATCGAACATTATACTAAATCACTTTACCGCTACCTTATGCAAAGAAAGCTGCTTAATCCGGCAGAAAGAACACTTCTTAAGTTCATAGTTGATATGCAGGATGTAAGCTCAAAAAATGAGCTTCAAGTTTTGCTTAATGATTATTTGAATATTCTTTCCAAAGGAGATTACGCCGGCGCTTTTTCACCTTTCAACGTAATTGCCTGGATAAACAGCAAATTGAACAAATCAACTTATTCCACTGAATGTAAATTGTTTTATAACAGTTTATTACAGAAAAGATAGAATAATATTTTAAACCCTTTGTGCATAATTTTGTCAAAGAATAAAGCAAACTATGATGGCATTGGAAAAAACACGAAAATTTTCAACAAACAGGAATATTATTGCGGTTTACCTCCTTTTTATTGTATTTATCAGTTTGTTGCTGGTAATGACTTCAATTGGAAGCGAATCAAGATTAAGCTCAAAAGATATTGATGCCCTGATAGCATCAAAATGGGATGAGAAGGGACTGAAACCCTCAGATAAAACCAGTGACGAAGAGTTTTTGAGAAGGCTCTACCTTGATGTAGCAGGAAGAACTCCCGGCGCAGATGAAGTAAAGAACTTTTTGGATGATGGCTCTTCAGGCAAAAGGAAGAAAAAGATCGATGAGCTCCTCGCTTCTGACGAATACGGCGGATATATGGCTGATATGTGGATGCAGGTGCTTTTCTCATACGATGGAAAAAGGAAAGTCCAGGCTCCCGTATATTCACTGGTTAAGAAAGAGTTTGCCGAAGGCTTTAATTCAAACCGTCCTTACACTGAGTTTGTAAGCAAGCTTGTTAGTGCTGAAGGCTTTGTCAGTTCAAATCCGTACGCGCTTTATATGGGCAGATTCGAAAATCCCGAAGACGCAGCCGGAAACGTTATGAAGGTATTTACGGGCAAACAGATCCAGTGCGCTCAATGCCATAAACATCCTTATGAAAAAATAACACAGGAAGATTTTTACGGAGTCGCATCATTTTTTTCACGCCGGCAGATACTGCCCCTGCTCCAGAAGAACCAGGCACAGAAGATAACACAGGCAGTAACAAGAATGGAGAAACTGATAACCAAGGCAAGAGAAAATGAGATGGAATCAAAAGAAACAGAGATCAATTCCACGCAGGAAATGAACAGCGAAATGGAGAAGATAGACGAGCATAAAGATGTTAAGAAAAATAAGAAAAAGGAAAATAAAAGCAATAACAAAGAGAAAAAAAAGAAATTCAACATACCGCCGCAATGGGCGGTAGATAGCCTAAAACAAAGAATGCAGGATTCAGCTTTCAAACCCGACCTGCTGGTATGGGATGCCGTAAACGGTCAGTTGACTTATGAAGTGCAGGGTGAAAAGAAGAACGCATATCCCAAATTCCTGGGCGGCGCTTCGATATCAAGTGATGCGGGGGTGGATAGAAGAAAATTGCTGGCTGAAAATTTAACCGTAACAGATAGCCGCAGGCTAGCAAAGGCATTCGTGAACAGGTTCTGGAAACATTTTTTCGGCTACGGTTTCATCAATCCTGTGGATGATATGACTGATAACGACCCGGGAAGCAATCCGGAACTGTTTGAGAAACTTACAGATGAATTTGTAAACTCAAACTTTGATATTAAAAACCTGTTCAGGCTGATAACAAACTCTAACACATACCAGCTTAGCTCAACACCCAACAGCACCAATAAAAATGACCATGAGTATTTCTCACGCGCGGTACTCAGGCCTATGGACCCGGTACAGTTATCCAATTCCTTATTATGGACAAGCGGTTACTTTGAACAGGGCAAAATGAAGGAAAAATCGCAGGAAGAACTGGCTAAGATACGCTACCACATATTGCAGCTATTTGTTTATACTTTTGAAGATGACGAGATGAATGAGGCGGAGGATTTTTCGGGTACAATCACCCAAGCGCTGCTGATAATGAACAGTGACGTTACAGAAAAGATATCTGAGAAAAAGCCGGGTAATTTTTTGGCGCAGGTTATGAAGAAAACAAATGATCCGGAAGAGCGTTTAAATCTGATCTATCTCAACACAATTGGAAGGTATCCGACGAAGAATGAAGTTGAGGCTGCACTGAAAACTGCAGGCAATAAAGAGGAAACATACGAAGACATACAATGGGCATTGCTCAATAGCAGCGAGTTTATATTTAATCATTAGAATGTTATTAAAACAAAAGAGACAATTTGAGAGCTTCCGTGCAAACCGTTAAAACGGTTTTGAAATCAAAATAGAACTTCAATCCCCACGACTAAAGTCGTGGGCTAAATAAAGAAAAGTGTAAATCCTAAGATAGGAATTTTTGAATATGGCTGATCAAGTAAAAAAGGATAATAGAGGCATCAAAGATCACAACGGGAATAAAGATCATTGCGGGAAAAAAGATCATAAAGAGGAAGTGGAGCTTTCGAGGAGGAAATTTCTATCGCTCAGCATGGCGTTGACTTCGGGGCTATTATTTTCGAAATTCGGATTTGCAAAAAATATCGCGGCAAAGGATCCCGGGCTTTCGTTTATGAATCCGTTGAATGCGCAGGCAGAAGCGGTAATTATTCTCTGGCTGGCTGGCGCGCCATCACAGTTTGAGACATTTAGTCCCAAGCCAGGCAGCAAAAATGGCGGCTTAACTAAGGCAATACAAACCAATGTTGGTGGAATCGAAATATCTGAAAACCTGCCCATGCTTGCCGGGCAGATGGATAAGCTGACATTGATACGTACATTAACCAGCAAGGAAGGTAATCATAACCGCGCAAGCTATTTAATGCATACCTCACATCCCCCGACGGGAGTTGTGAAGCATCCCAGTTTTGGAGCGATAACCGCAAAAGAGCTTGGGGGCGCGAAAGAGTTTGATCTGCCATATTTTGTCAGTCTAACCGGGCCATCATACAGCGCGGAGTTTCTGGGTAAGGAATTTTCGCCGTACGTGATCAAAGATGTGAAGAAGCCATTGCAGAATATAGCACGGTATAAGGATGTAGATGAAACCAGGTTTTCGGAAAGGATGAAGATTTTGAACGAGCTTGAAGATTCATTCTACAAGCAAAAAGGACTTGAAGATATAAACGAGCATAAGCTGATCTATGAAAAGTCTGTGAAGATGATGAACTCTCCGCTTGTTAAAGCATTTGATATCACCGAAGAACCTGATGTTTTGAAGCAGGCGTATGGTGATAATGATTTCGGCAAAGGCTGCCTGATGGCAAGAAGGCTTGTGGAGCAGGGCGTAAAATTTGTGGAAGTAACGCTGGATGGCTGGGATACACATAATGATAATTTTACCAGAAGCGCAAACCTGTGCAAGAAGCTGGATCCGGCATTTTCAACGCTGGTGCAGGATCTCTCACAGCGCGGAATGCTTGAGAAAACAATTGTACTTTGTATGGGCGAGTTCGGCAGGACACCGGCCATTAATGCAAACGAAGGGCGCGATCACTACCCGGATGCTTTTGCATGCGCAATCGCAGGGGGCGGAATAAGAGGCGGCAGAGTCTATGGCGAAACAAATGAAGACGGGAATAAGATAGTGTCAAATCCCGTAACACCCGGTAATCTGTTCGCTACGGTATCGAATCAGCTCGGAATAGATTATAACAAAGTCATTTACTCACCGCAGGGCAGACCGCTGAAATATGTAAATGAAGGAAGTGTGATAGAGGAACTTGTGAATTAGTTGAATGGTGAGATGGTGAAATTGTGAGATAGTGAAATAATGAAATGGTGAATGAGAGAAAGTCTTCTTCTGTAGGGAACGCATCTTATGTTTGAATTAGAAAACATCAAAAGTCAAAGATTGTACAATTGTTTTCAGGAATAAGCCAGACTTTAAGATGCGTTCCGTGATATCTAAATTTTGAAAGGAACGCATCAAAACCGGATTAATGTACTGCAAGGATATTGGCTTCGAGTTGATCAAATCGATTTCAAAAATTATCGAAGAGATGCGTTCCCTACAAGAAAAAACTCTTTTTAAGCGGTTTTTTTCTTTTCCAGGATTTCATTCTGCAATTCATCCAGCTCGGCAACCAGTCCCTCGCCAAAATAATACAGCAGTTCATCACGTGAACCCTGGTAAAGGGTTGGTCCATCGCCAAGGCAGGCGGTTAATCCCTCGTCAATCTCTTCGGGTGTCATAAGAACGCCATCCATATATGTTACTGGAAACAGCGAACAGAATGTGGGTTTAATTTCGTGGTAATCCATCCCCTTGCTTAAAGCAAAGCTGTGCAGCATACATCCCCTGCTTTGTGTATTCAGGAATATACATGCATCCTTTTCTTCATCGAACATAGTTCTCATGTAATCATTGCCCGGGTATTCATAATCTGTCCCTTTTTCAGATTCATCGAACCATCTTTCACTTTTGATACCTGTGAACTGTTCAAGCTCATCTTTATATTTCATGAGCCGGGCTACGTTCTGCATATCAATATCAGCGCCCCACTCGCAGCACTGGTCTTTGCAGAAACTGCATTCCATGCACTTCATAAAATAAGTAACTTCGAAAATATCAGTATCAACGGAATGAATAACGGGAAGTTTTTGTATGCTGGGATATGAATTCTTAAGCTTAATTTCCATAAAATCAGTTTAGATTATTTATTTGGTTTAGTTTATGGTTCGGTAAAAATCTGCGTTAAAACAGATAAGTTAAAAATTGCCTGGTTAATAATACCCAAGTTTATAATTTCTGAAACCGTTTATTGTTTCTTTGGCGCTTACTTTGAGTATTGTCGCAACGGGAATCGCAATCAGCGCGCCGAAGGCGCCAAGTATCTGGTTGCCGATAAGTATCAGGGCGATTATTACAATTGGATTCATCTCCGCGCCCTTGCTGAAAAGATACGGCTGTATAAATGAGCTATCCAGAATATATATTACAGTAAACAATATAAGTATTGGCAGCACCATGTGAAAATCACCATACTGTATAATTGAGATCAGTATGGCAGGAACGCCGCCTACTATTGGTCCGGCATATGGGATTAAATGTCCTGCCCCTGCTACCATTCCAATAATGATAGCGTTATTCACTCCCATTACCGTGAGTCCGATAAATGATAAAAGTCCAAGTATCACAGCATCAAGCAGCCACGCTCTAACATAAGAGCTCAATTGTTTTTCAATTTTATCTATGATATTGATAGTCATTTCAAAGTAACGATTTGGCACAATATCTATCAATCCGTTTTTAAGCCTTTGTCTATCCCTCAAAATAAAAAATGTAATAAAGGGTATAATAATAATGTACAATACTGTAGAAACCACGCCGGAAATGATATCCTCGGCTTTTGCGAACGATGAACGTATGGAGTTTTCAATTTCTTTGCCAACATCACCTTTCTTAAGGTATGGCACATTTTTTTCGATCCATTTTTCAGTGTCCTTAAGCTTTTCGGAAACTTTAAACTCCTTGTATGATTTTTGCAGCGATTGGCTTTGTTCAATGAAGCTGGGTGCGATCAGATTGAATACAAAGTAGATACCGGTACCAATAATTGCATAAACTATCAGTATTGAAATTGACCTGTTGACACCCTTGCCCTGGATGAAATCCACAAACGGATTAAGCACCAGTGCGAACAACAGGCACATAACAAGCGCAATAAATATATCGGTAAAGAAAGCAATGAAGCCTGCAATGATGAGAAGCGGTATAAGCAAAATGGTAACCTTCGCTGCGCCGCTCAGCGGCTTGTTCGGGCTTGAAATACTCTCACCGGCTATATCTTTCTTTTGCTTCTCGTTCATTCTGTAAATTTAACGATATTAATCGGTTTTTTCACGGATAATTTCATTAATGATATCGAAATTAAATCCGCGCGAAGCCAGCTTAGCAAATATCTTCTTCCGTGCCTCCTGCCTGTCAAGTCCCTGAAGTTTAGGCAGCAGCTTATCATATACTTTTGCAGCGAGTGACTTCTCCGTTTCTTCATCCATCAGCTCATCTAAAACAGATTCGCCCACTTGTTTTGGGATTCCCATTTCATATAGCTTCTTTTCGATCATTCTTTTTCCCGCAGGCTTATTTTTTATCTTTTCCGCAACAAGCTGGCGCGCAAAGGCTTCATCATCAACCAGCTTAAGCTCTTTAAGGTGTATGATAACTTTTTCTATGGTTTCTTGCTGCAGCTTAGCTTTTTTGAGGCGCTTTTTTATCTCTGAAATTGTACGGATACGGTAAGAGAGATAGTCGAAGGATATTTTTTTGCCGTAAATGTATTCATCAAATCCGCGGATCTCCCCGATCTGCTTTTCGGTTACTTCGTCGCCGGATGCGAGTCCATACTTTAGCAAAGTATCATCATACAGCCCGCAGTAGAACTCACCATCAAGATACAGGTTGTACCTTTTGTGGTTTTTCTTCTGTCTTTCGAGCTTTGTGATTAACATAGTAGATATCTGAATATTGGGCAAGCAATAAAAAACCCCGCCAATTGAAGCGGGGTTAATTGTTTTATAATCTGATTACTTCTTAGCTTTTTCTTTTGGTACTTTTGCTTCACCGTTAGTGCCGTTTGAAGCGGCGCCGTTCGATTTTGGCTCAGCCTTTATTTCCATACCCATAGCTTCACGTACGTCATTGTTCAGTTTCTTGTACAGCTCAGTATTTTCAAGCAGCATGTTCTTCACGCCTTCCCTGCCCTGCATACGCTGATCGTTATAGCTGAACCATGCGCCGGCTTTCTTAATGATCTCCATATCAACCGCACTATCAACCAGGTCACCGATCTTAGAAATACCTTCATTGTACATTATATCGAACTCAACTTCACGGAACGGCGGTGCAACTTTATTCTTCACTACTTTAACCTTTGTACGGTTACCGATAACGTTAGTACCATCTTTGATCTGCGCTATCCTGCGAACATCAAGTCTGACTGATGCGTAGAACTTAAGCGCTTTACCGCCGGTGGTTGTTTCGGGTGAACCGAACATAACACCGATCTTATCGCGGAGCTGGTTGGTAAATATAAGTGTAATATTTGATTTTGAAACAGCCGCAGTAAGTTTTCTTAAAGCCTGTGACATAAGCCTAGCCTGCAGCCCCATGTGTGAATCACCCATTTCGCCTTCAATTTCAGCGCGGGGAGTAAGCGCGGCAACGGAATCCACAACAATAACATCAAGCGCATTACTGCGTACGAGTGTTTCAACAATTTCCAAAGCCTGCTCTCCGTATTCCGGCTGTGATACAAGCAGGTTTTCAACATCAACTCCAAGCTTTTTAGCATATCCCGTATCAAGCGCATGCTCAGTATCTATGAATGCCGCAAGTCCGCCGCCTTTTTGTGCTTCTGCAATTATATGCAGCGAGAGCGTTGTTTTACCCGATGATTCAGGTCCGTATATTTCTGTTACCCGTCCTTTCGGAATACCACCAATACCTAAGGCTAAATCAAGGCCCAGCGAACCTGTTGAAATAGCGGGTACATCCATTATCTTTTCATCACTTAATTTCATCACGGTACCCTTACCGTATGTTTTTTCCAGTTTATCGATGGTTAACTGAAGTGCCTTTAATTTTTCTTTTGCGTCACTCATGGTGTATCGTTTCTATAATAATAACTTTAACTCGTTGATTTCTCAATAACGGGTTGAAATTACTACTACCTCAACCAAAAACAAACGGGTTGGCTTTTTTCCGACAGAAGTTGTCAGTGTTCACTAGTCTGTAATAAGCAGTTTAATCTGAACGTTTGGATAGGTAAAAGTATGTATACTGCATTTTAATCAGGTATTGCCTTCGTATGTCAAGAATATTGTTCAAGGTTTTAAAATGGTTGCTGATCAGCCTCGCCTCGCTACTGATCATTTTGTGTTTGATATTTTGGGATTTAGTCGCTTACGGATTCCGGCAAGCTAAAGGCCAGTTAAACATTGTGTGGAATGCCAAGCCTGTGGAAGTGTATCTTGCCGACCCTGCTTTTCCTGACTCATTAAAACAAAAGCTTCATTTTGTTGAAGAGGTCAGGCGATATGCTATCGACTCCCTGGGGTTAAAGGATTCTAAAAACTATAAAACCTTATTCGATCAAAAAGGTGAAGAGATTATGTGGGTGGTTACTGCCAGCGAACCTTTTAAATTGAAAGAGAAAGAATGGCGGTTTCCTGTCTTGGGAAGTGTTCCTTACAAAGGTTTTTTTGAAAAGCACAGGGCGTTGGCAGAACAGCAACAACTTGAGGCGGAGTGTTTGGATGTAAACGTACGAAACCCGGGGGGCTGGTCAACGCTGGGTTGGTTTACCGATCCTATTCTCAGTAACATGTTGCTTAAATCGGAAGGTGACCTGGCCAGCCTGATTATTCATGAGATGGTTCATGCCACCATTTTCGTAAAGGACAGCATCGACTTTAATGAAAACCTCGCTTCATTTATCGGTGATCGTGGAGCTGAGAAATTTCTCATCAGTAAGTACGGTGAGCAGAGTGAGCCATACCAATCGTATATACAGGAAGACAAAGAATTTTTGGTCTTTGTCG
>JACSRQ010000090.1 GCA_014879675.1 Ignavibacteria bacterium | reverse complement strand
GGAAGCTGAAATTCAGCGTTTACTGCTTGAAGAAAGAATGAGGCTTGAAAAGGAATACGGCGTTGAAGCAACACGTATAGATCATTTTAAAAGACCGCTGGAAAACACTTTTACAAAAGATCAGCGCGCCAATACTACAATTTTATTCGGCGGGTTAACATGGAAACATGAAAAGCTTATAAAAGGTGTACTCCAGGGTTTGGGTTACAAAGCCAGTGAAATTCCAACTCCAAGCAAAAAAGCCTTCCAGTTAGGCAAGGAATACGGCAATAATGGCCAGTGCAATCCTACTTACTTCACAGTTGGTAACCTTGTGGAATACCTCCAGAACCTGGAGAAATCAGGGTTAACCAAGGAACAGATCATTAATGATTATGTATTTTTCACCGCAGGCGCATGCGGCCCATGCCGCTTTGGTATGTATGAAGCTGAATACCGCCTTGCATTGCGTAATTCAGGCTTCGAAGGCTTCAGGGTGCTTATATTCCAGCAGACAGGCGGCCTTGAGCAGGAAGAAATGGAAGCAGGACTTGAAATGAACCTGGACTTCTTCCTCGGAATACTTAATGCTATGAATATCGGCGATATCTTAAACGATGTTGCTTACCAGATAAGACCATACGAAGTTAATCCAGGTGAAACCGATAAAGTGCTTGAAGAATGCATGGATATGATGTATGAAAGAATGAAAGGCAAAAGATATTTTGACTTTAATTCAAAAATGGGATCATTTTTAAGCAAGCTTCCGGGCTCAAACTACGTTCAGCGTTTTGTTGACCAGGTAATGAGCGACTATTACATTGAAACTCTCACTGAGATCCAGGCGAAGTTCAATGAAGTTAAAGTTGACAGAACAAGAGTTAAGCCGATATGTAAAGTTACAGGTGAATTCTGGGCGCAGACTACCGAAGGTGACGGAAACTTCAATATGTTCCCCTTCCTCGAAAGAGAAGGCGCGCAGCTTTTGGTTGAGCCTATTGCTACATGGATACTTTATATGCTTCACCAGGCTAAGAATATGTACCATGACAGAAAAGGAATTAAAGAAGGTGAAGAAGAGCCGAAATCATTCCAGGTACTGAAAAAACTGAAGAACCTGACAGATTATAAAAAGACAGTTACAATTCTTTCGATCGCTGAAAGCGTTTTTGACCGTGAATACAACAGAATAAGAAAAGTATTCAAAGGCATGCCGCATGAGCTGGCAAACCAGCTTGAAATGCAGAGACTGGGCCACCCGTTCTACAATTCAAGAGTAGAAGGCGGCGAGGGTCACCTTGAAATAGCAAAGAACATTTACTACGTAAACAAAGATCTTTGCCATATGGTGCTTTCACTTAAGCCATTCGGCTGTATGCCTTCAACACAGTCAGATGGTGTTCAGTCAGCGGTTACTTCAATGTTCAAGGATATGATATTTATCCCGATCGAAACATCAGGCGAAGGCGATGTAAACGCTCATTCAAGAGTGCAGATGGCTCTTGGCGAAGCAAAAGCGAAAGCCAAGCTTGAATTCAAAAAATGTCTTGATGAAACAGGATATACACTTGAAGAGATCAAAGCTTACGTTGAAGCAAACGATGATCTGCAGAGGCCGTTCTATCATTTCGGACACAAAAAAGGCGTAATTGGTGTAGCTGCTAATTTCGTACTTCATGTTTCGGATAGAATGAAGAAAGACGGAATAAAACCTGTTGCAGCAAAAACTGAAGCGGTTAAAGCTTAATAAATGTTGAACTAAGAAATTTATTTATTATATGACAAATCAAAATAATAATAAAGGTAACTCTCCGCTGTATATCGGTTTTGATGTCGGTTCAACAACTGTTAAAGCTGTTGTAATGGATATTGATACTGATAAGATACTTTGGTCTGATTACCAGCGCCATGATACCAAACAGCCTGAAAAATCTCTGGAGCTGCTTAAGGCAATAGAAGATAAGATTGGCAAAGATGCCCTGGAAGGCGCAAGAATTTTCATAACGGGTTCAGGCGGAAGCAATATCGGAAGGTTCCTCGGCGCGAAATTCGTACAGGAAGTGAACGCAGTATCACTTGCGGTGGAAAAGTTCTACCCCAAGACACTTTCTGTAATTGAATTAGGCGGCCAGGATGCGAAGATAATTGTTTTCAAAGAAGATCCTGAAACCGGCAAGAAGAAAAAAATTCCTTCTATGAACGATAAATGTGCCGGCGGTACTGGCGCTGTTATCGATAAGATAAATGCTAAACTAAAAATACCGGCAGCGGAGCTGTGCAATATGGGTTACTATGGACTTAAGCTCCACCCTGTTGCAGGTAAATGCGGTGTATTTGCTGAAACTGATATTAACGGCCTTCAGAAGTCCGGCGTTCCCGCCGATGAGCTTATGGCAAGCCTGTTTGAATCAATCATTCAGCAGAATATGTCCGTATTAACCCGCGGTCATACATTAAAGCCTGAAGTATTACTGCTGGGTGGTCCCAACTGTTATATTAAGGGAATGATGGACTGCTGGAGGGCTAACATTCCTAAAATGTGGGATGAAAGAAATGTACCGTATGATAAATCAGTACCTATTGAAGAGCTGATCAGGGTTCCCGATAACGCTCAGTATTTTGCTGCTATAGGTGCAATTGAGTACGGCAAGGAAGAAGAACCTGAAATTGGCAGGTATAAAGGCTATGCTGACCTTGAATATTACATTAATGTTGGCAGAGCTGAAGAAAAGAAAAAACTGATGAAGCTCTCAGGCGGCGGCGGTCTTTATAAAGATGATGCTGAGCTTGATACTTTTAAGGAAAAATATAAAATTCCCAAATTCACACCCGCTACATTTAAGCCTGGCGAAGTTGTAAGAGGATTTATTGGACTTGATGGTGGCTCAACTTCAACCAAAGCTGCGCTTATTTCGCTTGATAAGCAGGTGCTTGTTAAAGCGTACCAGCTTTCAAAAGGTAACCCGATTGAAGATACTGTTGATATTTTGCAGAAAATTCATGACCAGGTTAAAGAACAGGGTGCAACCCTTGAAATACTTGGTATTGGTACAACCGGTTATGCAAAAGATATATTAAAAGATGTACTGCACGGTGATGTAGCGCTTGTTGAAACTGTTGCTCATACACAGGCAGCGCTTCACTTCTACCCTGATACTGATGTGATTGTTGATGTTGGCGGCCAGGATATTAAGTTAATTATATTGGACCAGGGGCGTGTAACTGATTTTAAGCTGAACACTCAATGCTCAGCAGGTAACGGTTACTTCCTCCAGTCAACAGCACAGGGATTCGGTTATGCAGTTGAGGATTTTGCTGATGTAGCATTTTCAGCAAAACAATATCCAACTTTTGGTTACGGCTGCGCCGTTTTCATGCAGTCTGATATCGTTGATTTCCAGAGGCAGGGCTGGAAGCCTGAAGAAATCATGGCGGGACTTGCGAACGTATTGCCAAAAAACATATGGCTGTATGTATCGCAGATACCGAATCTTGCAAAGCTTGGTGAAAACTTTGTGCTGCAGGGCGGTACCCAGCATAATCTTGCAGCTGTAAAAACACAGGTTGATTTCATCACCGAAAGATTCAAAGGCAGCGGAATTGAACCGAATGTGTTTGTACACAAACACACCGGCGAAGCAGGAGCTATTGGCTGCGGTATAGAAGCTGCAAGACTTTATGATAACGGTATGCGGACTCAGTTCATAGGACTTGATAAGGTTGCGAAAATTGTATTCAAAACCACAAGGAATGAATCTACTCGCTGTTATTTCTGCAAGAATAAATGCCTCAGAACATTTATTGATGTAGCAACAGATGAAAAAGCTATTCCTTTTGTAAAAGATGAATCAATTCAGCTTCCTAAAGAAAAAATTGTCAACCCTGATTCAAAGGTCCCGTTGGTTGATGGTACTCAAAGGCTCATTATCGCAACATGCGAAAAAGGCACCGTTGAAGACCTCAGCTCAATGAAGGATATCAAAAAAGGGTTAGACGCGATTAAAGATATTACTCCAAACCTGGTTGAGCATGCTGCTGTTGAAGTATGGAAATCACAGGAACCGAAGAAAGTAATGGATGAAATTCCTGTGCTTTCAAAGATCGAAGAGCTGAAAATGAAATTCGATAAAAAGGCTAAGGAAGAATTCGATAAACGCGTAGAACTGATGAAAAAAAGGAATAAGGTTGTAATTGCTATTCCAAGAGTGCTGAATATGTACGCTCACACTCCGTTTTTCACAGGATATTTTGAAGCCCTTGGAGTAAACCCGGGTAACATTATATTTTCAGAATACACAAGTGAGGAATTATATAAAGAAGGCGCAAAACGCGGCGCAATTGATCCGTGTTTCCCTTCAAAAGTAGGCATTCCGCATTTACATAACTTAATTTACAAAATTCACAAAAAGAAGAAGATCGATTACATCTTCCTCCCTATTGTGGATACTATTCCATCAGACCTGATATATGCGCAGCAGCATCATGCATGTCCAACAGTTACAGCAACTGCTGAAGCTGCGAAAGCCGCTTTCATTAAGGAAAGCGATATCTTTAAGGATAACGGTATAGAGTATGTAAATACATACCTGTATATGACCGAAAAGAAGCTTTGCGCAAAACAGATGTTCGATGAATGGGCTCCGAAGCTTGGCTTAAGCAAGGAAGAGAATGACAGGGCTATTGATGAAGCATACGCTGCCCTGGATAAATATACAAACAATATGAGAAGCCATGCGCGCAAAGCGCTTGAGCAGCTTGAAAAGGATAACAAGATAGGCATTGTTGTTCTTGCAAGGCCTTATCATAATGATCCGGGTATGAATCACGAGATACTCGAAGAATTCCAGAAACTCGGTTACCCTGTCTTCAACCAGGATTCACTTCCAACAGATGAAGATATACTCGAAAGGCTGTTTGGCGATGAGGTGAAAGCCGGGTTAATAAAAGGCGGTATGGATGTTGGTGATGTATGGAAAAATTCATACAGCGAAAACACAACCCGTAAGGTTTGGGCTGCAAAATATACTGCCCGCCATCCTAACCTGGTTGCGCTGGAGCTTTCTTCATTCAAATGCGGCCATGATGCTCCGATTTATTCAGTTGTTGAAGAAATAGTTTCAAACAGCGGAACGCCGTACTTCTCATTCAAAGATATAGACGAGAACAAGCCGACAGGCTCAATTAAGATACGTGTAGAGACTATTCATTACTTCCTGAAGCGTTACAGGGAAGATATGTTAGCCAAGGAAAAGAAAATACTTACAATTGAAGAAAAGATGAAAGAATTTGAAGAGAAGATAAGGAAACAGTACGAATTGCAGGAAAAACTTGATGTTATTCATAAACAGCAGGGTACCGGCAAATATCATAACGGCAGTCTTAATTCAAATGC
>JACSRQ010000241.1 GCA_014879675.1 Ignavibacteria bacterium | reverse complement strand
ATTTTTTTGTGTTCGCTATACAAAAATAACAAACTCTCAGGAGGCTTTCTATTTAAACATAAGGTCTTCGAAAGGAGAGGGCTTGTAATCTTGAACATAACAAGTAGATCTCTCAATCGAGATTTAGAAGAGCACTTCGTGACCCGCCTGCGCGGGAGCTTCTCCCTCCCCTTCGGGGAGGGTCGGGGTGGGGTCACACATTAAACCTGAAGTACACCACATCGCCATCCTTCACAACATACTCTTTACCTTCAACGCGCATCAGACCTTTTTCCCTCACAGCATGCTCGCTGCCGTGTGCAAGCAGATCCGCATATCCCATAATTTCAGCGCGGATGAATCCATGCTCGAAATCTGTATGAATGATTCCCGCAGCCTGCGGCGCTTTCGTGCCCTGGTGGAAAGTCCATGCATGCACTTCCTTTTCGCCTGCGGTAAAAAATGTTTTAAGTCCAAGCAGATCATACGCAGTGTGGATAAGCTTATCAAGTCCCGGCTCTTCTATTCCAAGCTCTTTTAAGAATTCAGTTTTCTCTTCAGCATCTAGCTGTGAAAGCTCCGATTCTATTCCAACAGAAAGCACTATAGCTTCCTCGCCTTCTTTCTGCGCGATCTCCTGAACGATCTTTGAATACTCATTCCCGTGAATGTTCTTATCATCAACATTAGCTACATAAAGCACATGTTTATCTGTCAGCAGATTCAAATCATGGAAATGTTTATAATCATCCGGCGCGTGTGTTGCCTTGTATTCATTAATGAAATATTTGGCAAGCCTGCCTGCTTCAAGCTGCTTCTTCAGCTCTAGATAGCTTGCATATTCATCCTTGATCTTTTTATCGCCAGTCTTTAGCCCTTTTTCAGTTTTTTGGATACGCGCTTCGAGTGTTTCTATATCTTTAAGTATAAGCTCGGTTTCAATTACCTCGATATCAGCTTTAGGGTCAACCTTATTATTAACGTGGATAACATTTTCATTTTCGAAGCAGCGCACGATATGGATTATCGCGTCAACTTCCCTGATGTGCGAGAGGAATTTGTTGCCAAGCCCCTCGCCTTTCGATGCGCCGGCAACGAGTCCGGCAATATCAACAAATTCAATGATTGTTTTAACGATTTTCTTCGGATTGTACAGCCTCACAAGCTCATCAACGCGCTTATCGGGCACGGTTACCACCCCGAGATTCGGCTCAATAGTGCAGAATGGATAATTAGCAGCTTCTGCCTGCTGCGAAGATGTAAGACAATTGAACAAAGTGGATTTACCTACATTGGGTAAACCAACAATACCGCATTTTAAACCCATAATTTCCTCATTCCCGCGGAAGCGGGAATCTATAATTTAAAATTTAGAAAGATCTGATTGATATTTTTTGACTTCACATTCCCGCATGCGCGGGAATGAAACGATCAAGAGATTGTCTTAAATAGCGCTTTGTCATTCCTGCGAAAGCAGGAATCTTGAGAAATTTTGTACTTCATTTTCAGCGACATTGCTTTTGAGACAGCCCCACTCCCAAAAAAACCACGAACTCCTGGTACTAGAGATTTCCGCCTGCGCGGGAATTAATCAATGAGAATTCCTGAGGTTTGAGATTCCCGCCTTCGCGGGAATGACAAAACATTAGATTCCCGCCTTCGCGGGAATTAATAATTGAGAATACCTGGTGCTAGAGATTCCCGCCTGCGCGGGAATGATGACAATCTAAAACACTATCCCCGGGTAAAGCAGAATATACAGCAGGTACATCGTTGTACAGCAAGTAACCGGGATCGTAAAATTATCATCTATCGGAATACTCATCGCATCTGCCACTGTAGTCAATATCACAGCTATCAGCACCAGGATATACTCTTTCGGTGTACCGAAATATTTTGGCGCAGCAAATAGAACGATTATTCCCACAGCGAAGAATACCGCAGTGCCTACGTATGATCTGTTCGGTGCATATTGCTTCTTGCCGTACAGCCTGCCGAACAATGCCGAGGTACTATCCGCAAACGTCAGCATTAAAAGCCCTGTAACTGCTATGAGCTTCGGGAAAAGCAGTATACAGAATATCGATGCAAATATCACCCAGCTTGCGCCGTTTATTCTTATCTTGCTGCGGTCATACTCATGCTCCCTCAGCATATGGCGGAAAAGCCGCTTGTACAGATGAAACAAAAAATCGCTCTTATACTTCGCGAGCTCAAAAAGGAACATAGCAATAAGCATGCCACCTAAGATAATCAGCATTGTTTCACGGGTTATGAACATATACCCTATCGGTATAGCTGCCGAAGAATAATGTATAAGCTTCCTCTGAAGCTCTCCATAAAACGGTGTTGCTGTATTATCTTTTACCGGTTCCGGCTGCAATATTACCTTATCCTTTAAAAAAGAAAAGCCTGCCCGTAAAAATTTCTTGCCAGGCAGGCATTGAACTTAGTTTAGAAATGAAGCTGCTTTCAATCTTTCTTTGAATCGGGTGCCGTGCCGTCTTCCGGATTCACCCCGGACTTATTCTCTTCGGTCTTTTCACCGTTCAAGCTGCCATTCCCGTTTTTAATCTCGTTAACTTTGATCTTTTCGTACGGAGGCAGTACTTCGCCGCGCATAACCCTATCGATCTCATCACTATCAAGGATTTCCCTCTCAAGCAATGCCGCGGAAAGCCTGTGTAATGTATCCATATTTTCATTAAGCACTGTCATCGCTCTTTCCATTCCCCTGTTCACAATTGTCTTCACTTCGCTATCGATCTGTATCGCGGTCTCTTCGCTGTAATCTCTATGCTGTGAAATTTCCCTGCCTAAAAATATCTCTTCTTCCTTTTTACCGAATGTAAGCGGTCCGAGCTTTTCGCTCATTCCCCACTCGCAAACCATTTTCCTCGCAAGAGCTGTAGCTCTTTCGATATCATTGCCTGCGCCTGTGGTAAGCTGGTTGAATACAATTTTCTCAGCAGCCCTGCCGCCCATAGCGTAAGCTATCATGGCTTCAAGGTACTCTTTTGAATATGTATGCTTTTCATCAATTGGCAGGTAAGTTGTAACGCCTAATGCCCTGCCTCTTGGTATAATTGTAACTTTGTGCACCGGATCGCTTTCAGGGATCATCTTTGCAACCAGAACGTGTCCTATTTCATGGTAAGCAGTGGTCTTCTTTTCCTTCTCGGAAATGATCAGACTCTTTCTTTCCATGCCCATCATAACCTTATCTTTGGCTTCTTCAAAATCCGCCATTGTAACTTTTTCCTGGTTCTTCCTTGCCGCAAGAAGCGCTGCTTCGTTCACAAGATTAGCGATATCCGCACCGGAGAGTCCGGGTGTACCTTTGGCAAGTATTTCAAGCACTACGGTTTTATCAAGCGGAATATTCCTTGTGTGAACTTTGAAGATTCCTTCACGTCCTTTAACATCAGGCCTATCAACAACAACCTGCCTATCGAACCTACCCGGCCTTAAGAGCGCGGGATCAAGTACATCGGGGCGGTTTGTTGCTGCAATAATTATTACCCCTGCATTCTGTTCGAATCCGTCCATTTCAACCAAAAGCTGGTTGAGTGTCTGTTCGCGTTCATCATGTCCGCCGCCTAAACCTGCACCGCGGTGCCTGCCAACTGCGTCGATCTCATCGATAAATATAATACACGGTGCGCTCTTCTTACCTTTTTCAAAAAGGTCGCGTACACGCGATGCACCTACACCTACGAACATTTCAACAAAATCTGCGCCGCTGATAGAAAAGAATGGTACACCTGCTTCGCCCGCAACTGCGCGCGCAAGCAATGTTTTACCTGTTCCCGGAGGTCCAAGCAATAACACGCCCCTGGGAATTTTGCCGCCAAGCCTCTGGAATTTAGTAGGCTCGCGTAAAAATTCAATTATCTCTTCAAGCTCATACTTGGCTTCATCTGCGCCTGCAACATCTTTAAATGTAACGCGGAGCTGGTTTTCGGTAAGCATCTTGGCTTTTGATTTCCCGAATGAGAAAATTCCTTTCGAGCCGCCTGCCTGCCCCTGCATCCTGCGCATTATTACTATCCAGAATACAATTATTAATATCCATGGCAATGCGCCGATTAACGGACCGATCCAGCTTGTATCTTCCTTTTCAATACGGAACGCTATGTTCTTCTCGTTCCATGTTTTGATAATAGCGTCGTCAATATTTGTGTAAGGTAGAAGGACCGAAAATTTTTCGGTTGAGATCTGCCTTGAACCAACATTCACAGGCTCGGGCTGTTTCAATACACCGTGGAAGGTAAAAGTGTTATCAAGCTTCTTAACAATTGCTTCTTTGATCTTATCTTCTGCAAGCAGTTTCTGGTACTGGTCAAAGCCAATTTCCACTTCGCCGCCATCGCCGGATTTAGACCATATCATAATAAGGAAAAAGCCGAACAAAATGGCACTCCAACCGAGTACTACTTTGAACACCCTGTTCCAGTTAAACTCTTCATTACGCCTCTTTTTCGGAGGCTTTGGGTTTGAAGAACCGTTATTCTGAAAATCTTCAGGCATCTGTAATTAGTTTTTTAGGATACAAATTTCTTTTAAATTCCTGTATTTCTGCGCATAATCAAGTCCGTATCCAACAACAAACTCGCTTCCAATTTCGAACCCGATATATTTTATATCGAAATCGAGATTGCTCAGCCCCCGTTTCATCAGCAATGTAACGAACTGAAGCGATGCGGGCTGGTGCGATAGAACCAGGTCTCTTATATATTTTATCGAAAGCCCTGAATCAACAATATCTTCAACAATGATAATATCTCTTCCGTCAATTGTGCAGTTAAGATCTTTGAGAAGCTTAACCTCACCGGATGAAATTTTACTGTCGCCGTAGCTTGAAAGCTTCAAAAAGTCTATTTCAGTTCCAACTTTAACAGCCCTTACCAGATCGCTTATGAAAATAAACGAACCATTAAGCACACCAATAAAGATCGGTGTTTTGCCGGCATAGTCTGAATCGATCTGCGCCGCAAGTTCCTTAACGCGGCTGCGTATCTTGGCTTCGCCGATAAAAGGCTCAAGCTTATCTGTTCCGGCTGTATCTTTCGATTGTAAATTCAAAAGTTAGAACAACATTTAATGGTTTGCAGTTTCAAAATGACCGAAATCGGGCAGGTTATAATAAAAAACCCATCCTTATATAAAGCACATAGTACCGGATGGGAAAATCTGTTAGCTGAAACGGGATTAAGCCGCAGTTTCTTCCGCCAAAGTTCTTTTATTTCTTCTTATAGCCTTAGCTTTTTTCATACGTTTCTTGATTGATGGTTTCACGAAGAAGCCTCTTTTTCTCACTTCTTTTAAAATACCGGCCTTTTCGTACTTCTTTTTGAATCTTTTTAAGACCTTATCAATAGACTCGTTGTCTTGTAGTGTTACTTTGATCAAGTTTTTATCACCCCTTTATTATGG
>JACSRQ010000076.1 GCA_014879675.1 Ignavibacteria bacterium | reverse complement strand
AGAAAAACTCTTTTCAAACAGAGATTTTTACAAAACTAAATTACTGTCGTGTACTAAGGCCGTTTTATTGTTATTATCTAAAGAGATACTTTTAGTATTCTGTCTGTTATATCCCTGTTAATCGAGAGTATTACAGGCTTTCCCTTAAATAAAAATACAGATGCGTTAATCTCCATCAGCATCTCTGTAGAGTCTTTCCTGTAATGAACACTCTGGAAATTGTGATAGTAACCTTTTTCAACAGTATTTTTTATGTTCTCTGTATTCTGGGGAATATTTTTTGAGATCGATCTCATTGAGAGGCCCAAAAACTCTTCACGTTTCAGTCCGTATAGATCGCAGGCCCTGCGGTTAACATCTATAACTTTTTCGTCATCAGGTGAGAATATCACGATCGCATCATGCATTTGCTCAAACAGCTTCCTGTAGTGTTCCGCGGATTCCTTCAATGCATTTTCCATTACCTGCAGCTCGTTCACCTTGCCGTATAACTTATGATTGATCTGTGAGATTTCCGCAGTGCGTTCCTTCACTATCTGCTCAAGTTCTTCTCGTGTTATCTCCTGGTTCTCTGATTCAAATGACTGTCCAGACCTTTTCAGCAGCAACACAAACAACCCTATTAGTATCAAACCGCTGATGGTTACTCCGCCGATCAGAATGTACAATGTAAAATCAAGACTCATATCAGCTTTTTCTCTCTGCTTCACGAGGCTCATCTGCTCTTCACGCTTCATTTTGCTGATGGTGTTCTTTATATCGCTTTGAAGTATTTTCGCTTTATCATAATTATTCTTATGAAACTTAGCGTTATTGCCTTTAGCGTCCAGAATCTCAATACTTTCAGAAATAACATCAAACCTTTGCTGTACCAATGGCTTTAAAGTATCGCAATACGCAATTAAAGTATTGCTGCCAAAAGATTTATTACGCAGGGTTTTAAGCAATGAGTCCGAAGATGCCCGGCTTTCTTTAATAGATGTTATGAACTGGGGGTCGCTTGAGAGGAAATATCCCCGCCTTAAAGTTTCCGCCTCGGATATATTGCTGTATATATTATCGAGCAGTCCGTTACGAATGTATGTTTCCTGTATAAACTCGTGATCGCTTTGCTGATCTTTTATGTTCATATAAGTAAGGACCGATACCGATGCTATAACTGCTAAACCCAGTACAAAGAAAAGAATTATAGACTGTTTGTTGAATATTGATTTAGACATACATTATATAATTATATATCAAATATTAAGCCCGGGGTAAGCTTCAGTTTTTCTTCTGAGAAAAATGCCTCGGCGTATTTAACACCGATTTGAAAACCATAAAAACGCGATCGCGCTTCAATATACTCCATGAAGTTTTTACTGCTGATAAAAGTATCAGGTTCTTTACGGGCACTTTTCCCTGCACCGGAACTTTTTCCTTCACTTGAATAGAATTGTGTGGAGTAGCACTGAACAGCTTTCATCTTAATTTCAAAAAATGATGATATATCAAGTAATACGTTTGGTTCAAAAATACTTGACTGCATATAGAATAAAGATCTGGCCGGTCTGAACGGGTCAAGGTCCGGAGTTTTTATCTTAATCAGCCCGCTGTAAAAAATGCTCTCTTTTACCAGTTCATGTGCTTTTAAATGGTCAGGGTGTCTATCAATATGGTGCGGCAGAAAAACGATTTTTGGCGTGTAAAGCCGCAGCATCTTTATGACCTTTGACCGGTTAGCTGTATTATTAATGATATTGCCGTCAGGGATGTTAAGGTTATGTCTTACTTCAATTCCAAGTATATCGGAGGCCATTTTTGCTTCTGCCTGCCTTGTTTTAACCGTTCCCCGGGTTCCGAGTTCACCGCGTGTAAGATCGATTATTCCCGCTTTTTTGCCCATTGCTGTAATAGCGGCAATAGTGCCGCCACAGCATAATTCTGCGTCATCAGGATGTGCAGCAAATATCAGTGCGTCTAATTGAGAACCAGTTTTTTTCATAACCCCCATTCAAGTATAACAATAATTTATCTTTACAAAAACCCCATTTTTTGAAACGAAATAGGAGTTTAGCGGGTTGTTATAGTAAAAATAGTTAAATTGTATTTCATAAAAAGTAATATTAAATTACTAAAATTTCATAAAAACAAGAAATATCATGAAAAATTTACTTTTTGCTTTACTCTTTTTACCTCTTATTACATTTGCACAAACCGGCCCAAAGATGGAGATCGTTGGGGGTGATAACATCAATATCGGAACTCACAGAAGAGGAGTAGAGGTAGTTTACGAAGTTCAGTTTAAGAACGTAGGTGACCAGGATCTTCAGATTACCGGTGTTTCTACTTCATGCGGCTGCTCAAGCGCTCTGGCCGGCAGTGATGCCATTAAGCCGGGTGAAATGGGCACGATCAAATTTTCCTTTAACGGGCAGGGCATGGGTACTGTAACAAAATCGATGATGATTGTCACAAATGAAGCGGCTGGGAACAATCACTCGGTTATGCTTACCATGAATATGGCTGATCCTATTACTTTTAATCCGCAGTCAATAATTTCCGAAGGTAAAGTTGGCGACGAGATCAAACAGACCGGCTCCATACTGAATTCTTATGATAAAGATATCAGCATCGATGAAATTACATCAAATACACCCGTAATTAAGATAACTTCAGATAAGATGACCCTGCACTCAGGAGAAACAGCAAATCTGGATATATCGATAAAGATATATGAAGAATCAGCAATAAATGCTGCAATAATTATCAAAACAAGTGAAGGTGAGTTCCAGATACCTGTTCTTGTAGATGTGAAAAATTAAAACTGACGGGAATCGATTTTTTGAACAAAAGTATCATCATTCAGATATGTTGTATCCTTGCATTGACGCTTGCAGTGGGCATTTTTTTCAATTTGGCAAATCCGAACCGTATCCAGTTCATCGGAAACGAAGAGATTGTGGACTTTTCCAAAAGCGATAGTCTCATGAATGCACTTAAGAAACAGGACTCAATACAGAGGGCTGCGGATTCAGTTAAAACAAATTCACTTAACAGGGAAGACTCATTGCGCCTTGTCAATGAAAAGAGGCTTCAGGATTCTATACTTGCAAAAAATAAATCTGACTCATTAAAGAATATTCAGGATTCGCTTAAAACTGCTGACCAAAAGAAACAGGATTCAATAAAAAATTCACAGCAGGTACAAGAGATCACAAAACCCGTTGATATCAAAATAGATTTCGCTAAGGCGCTTTTTGATAAGAAATACAGGTTCCTGGATGCCAGGGATGTTTCCGATTACTCCGCAGGACATATACAGGGTGCTATGAATATTCCTTTTCATGAGATCGAAAAGTACAAAGACCGGTTTAATGATCTGCCTAAAGACCAGGTATATGTAACATACTGCAGCTCGGCTTGTGATGTTAGTATTGATATGGCCTATTATATGGCTAAACTTGGATTCAAAAAAGTTTATATATTCCATGGCGGCTGGGATGAATGGAAAAATGCGGGTTATCCTGCAAACTGATAGTTCAGTTTAATATCAAAAATGAAAAGACTTTTCGAAAATAAATATTTTGTAATTGCAGTTCGTGTTGTGCTCGGCGCACTATTCATGTATGCCAGCTTTGATAAGATGGCTAACCCCGAAGCATTTGCCAATATCATTGACAATTATCATTTGCTGCCTTACCAGCTTGTAAATCCTCTTGCAATTTTTCTTCCATGGCTTGAGTTTTTTACCGGACTTTTCCTTATTATTGGTAAGTGGGTAAAGGGATCGCTGCTGATCTATTCAGCACTGCTTGTTATTTTTATTATCGCGCTTTCGCAGGCTTTGATAAGGGGATTAGATATATCATGCGGCTGCTTCAGTGTGAATCCTTCATCAACTTCCGAAGTTTGGCTGCGGATCGTGGAAGATATCGTAATGCTGTTTTTTAGTGTAATGCTTTTTAAATATTACCCCGATACTGTTGTTTTGAGATCTGTACATGAAAAAGAAACTAATTTAAGCTTAAACTAATATAAATATGGTAGCAGGAAAAGCAGGCAAAGTTGTGTTCCTGATTGTTGGAATCTTGATGGTAGGAGCGTTTTCAGCGTTTTTGGTAAATAAAAATTTACACGATCCCAAAACCAATCCGCCGGTAATGACTTTCACTCTGGAGAAGATCCAGTTGGGTGACGTTCCGCAGGGTCCCCAGGTATCAGGTGAGTTTGAGTTTACAAACACGGGCAAAAGTGTGCTAATCATAAAGAAAATTCAGCCGGCATGCGGCTGCACAGGTTTGGTTGCAGACGAGAAGAAAGAGTTCCAGCCCGGCGAAACAGGCAAAATTAAATTCACCTTCAATACTGAAGGCAGAACCGGTGTAAACGAAAAGACCATAACTATCGAAAGTAACGATATGGCGCATCCTACTAAGGTTGTTTCTTTCAGCGCTAACATCATTCCGCCTAAATAACGATGAAAATAGGTTTCCTGCAGTTCAATCCGGTTTTTAATGAACCTGAAGCCAATATGAAAAAGCTCAGGAAAATGATAACTGCAGAAAGTTCTGAATATGATCTTTTAGTACTGCCCGAGCTATCAAACTCGGGCTATTTATTTTCTTCAATAGAAGAAGTGAAAAACAGCGCGGAAGAAATTCCGGTAGGGCCGTTTTGTACTATGCTGGCAGAGATTGCTGCTCAGAAAGAAGTGTATTTTGTGTCAGGCGTTTGTGAAAAAGACGGAAAGGATATTTACAACTCTTCGATTCTTGTACAGCCGGATGGATTTATACATACCTATCGCAAAACTCACCTCTTTAATGAAGAAAAGAAATGGTTCTCGCCCGGAAACACAGGCTTTGAGGTTTATATTATTAGTGGAAAGTTCGGTGAAGTTAAGATAGGGATGATGATATGCTTCGATTGGATTTTCCCTGAATCAGCCCGGACATTGGCGTTAAAGGGCTCGCAGATAATCTGTCATCCTTCCAATCTTGTACTATCATACTGCCAGAGTGCTATGTTTACAAGGGCAGTTGAAAACAGGGTATTCACAATTACAGCCAACAGAACAGGCAAAGAGCGAAATAGTGAGAATGAGCTTACTTTTACTGGCGAGAGTATTATAGTTGATCCTAAAGGGAACTACCTTGCCCGTGCAGGCAAAGATGATGAGTGTATTGCGATTACTGAAATAGATCCGGAACATGCAAACGATAAAGATGTTACACCCTTAAACAATATATTTGAAGACCGCAGACCTGAAATGTACAACGATTAAAGTATTACGCAGTGATCAGAATTTTCTCCAATCAATTATATCACCTTCCTGTAGCTTATACTTATCCGTAAATCCACCGATAACTTCAACAACATACTTAGCAGGTTTCATAGAGGGCAGACTTGCTTCTGAGTAAGGTGTAGTATTCTTATGGATCTTCACAATCTGCTTTTTTGCATTAACGAAAATTATGTCCAAAGGCATTATTGTATTTTTCATATAAAAGCTCTGGTATTCTTCGGCAGGGAATAGGAACAGCATGCCTTCTTCTTCTTTCATGTTCTCGCGGAACATTAGTCCCAAATGGCGGGTCTCTTCATTTTCCGCAATTTCTACATCAATTTTCTTCCTGTGATTTTTTAACGAATCCTGGAAAAAAACCTCTCCCTGCTTTTTGAACTGGGTCTTCGATGCATCCTTATTGTTTGTTGTATCGTATTTTATTTCATCGGGCTGCTTCTGGCAGGCTGTTGAAAACCATGTAATGGCCAATATCATTATTGCAATATAAGTTCTTTTGTGATTATTCATATTCTGTTTTGAAATGTTTTTGTTATCTACGAATCAAGCCTGCTGATCTCATCCCTTAGCTCGGCAGCGCGTTCAAACTCCAGGTCCTTTGCTGCTTCAACCATTTGCTTGCGAAGCTGGTTGATCAAATCACGGCGCTCCTCGGGATTATTTCTCTCCAGCGCGGGATCTGTTAATATACTAAGGCTTGTTTTATGTCCTTCTTTCTTCTTCTTACCGCGCCTCTGATCGCTTTTTGTCTTGGAATCCGCGATTACGGTTGAACTCATTATCTCTTCCAGTGTCTTAAGCACTGTTTCGGGATTGATACCATGCTTTATATTATACTCTTCCTGTATTTTCCTTCTCCGGGCGGTTTCCTTTATCACTTTATCCATCGATTGGGTGATCTTATCAGCATACATTATTACAAGCCCGTTAACATTCCTCGCGGTTCGTCCGGCGGTCTGCATCAGCGATTTTTCCGAGCGCAGGAATCCTTCTTTATCCGCATCAATTATGGCAACCAGTGATACCTCAGGCAAGTCAAGACCTTCACGCAGCAGGTTCACTCCAACCAGTACATCAAAGTTACCTAGCCTCAAGTCTCGGAGGATATCAACCCTGTCAAGGGTTTCAACTTCTGAATGCATATATCTGACCCTTACACCTATCCCCAAAAGATAATCTGTAAGGTCTTCGCTCATTCTTTTGGTTAGCGTAGTGACCAGTACTCTTTCATTCTTCTTAGCGCGCTCTCGAATTTCATGTATCAGGTCATCTATCTGTGTTTTGGTGGGCCGTACTTCAATTGCTGGATCCAGCAAACCCGTGGGCCTGATAACCTGCTCAACATACACTCCGCCGCTTTTCTGAAGCTCATACTCTGCCGGGGTTGCGCTTACATAAATTACCTGCTTAAGCATGCTTTCCCATTCATCAAACTTCATGGGCCTGTTATCGAGCGCTGAAGGCAGTCTGAAGCCATAATCTATAAGCGTCTGTTTACGCATCCTGTCGCCGTTATACATTCCGTTCACCTGCGGCACCGATACATGCGATTCATCAACAATTAGCAGGTAATCTTCCGGAAAGTAATCGAACAGGCATGATGGCCTCGAACCGGGCGGCCTTTGGTCCATGTATCTTGAGTAATTTTCAATACCTGTACAGTAGCCAACTTCCTGGATCATTTCGAGGTCGAAATTGGTTCTTTGCTCCAGCCTTTGCGCTTCTATCAATTTTCCTTCAGTTTGAAGCTCAATAACCCTTGCGTTGAGTTCATTCCTGATATCCCTTATAGCTTTTTCCTGCCTGTCCGGAGAGGTAACGAAATATTTCGCAGGGTATATCGCCACGCGTTCATCAAGCCCGATAATTTCACCGGATTTCCTGTCAAAATACATTATGCTCTCTATCTCATCATCAAAAAGCTCTATTCTTATTGCCGTTTCATCTTCGTAGGCAGGGATTATATCGATCACATCACCTCTCACCCTGAATACGCCGCGTTTAAACTCGAAATCATTCCTCACATAATGAATGCTGATTAGTTTGTTCAGCAGATCTTTACGCGAAACCTTTTCGCCGCGGGTGAGCACCATTACCTGGTCTGCGTACTCCTGAGGTGCGCCGATACCATATATGCATGATACCGAGGCAATGATTATTACATCATCCCTGCCTTCAAGCAGGGCAGTTGTTGCCCGCAGCCGAAGCCTGTCAATTTCTTCATTTATAGAAAGGTCTTTGGCTATATATGTATCTGTGCGGGGTATGTATGATTCAGGCTGGTAATAATCGTAATAGCTGATAAAGAACTCAACCTTATTTTTGGGGAAGAATTTTTTAAATTCACCGTAAAGCTGCGCAGCCAGGGTTTTATTATGCGACATAATAAGAGTAGGCTTCCCGATGTTTTTTATCACATGAGATATCGTATATGTCTTTCCCGAGCCGGTAACGCCGAGCAGTGTCTGATACTTGTCACCGCGCTCGATGCCTTCGGTCAGCTCTTTAATAGCCTTCGGCTGGTCGCCTGAGGGCTTGTAGTCCGATACTAGTTCAAATTTTGCCAATAGTTTCCTTTTTCAAAAGGGCGTTGATAAATTGGTTTTTATTGTGTTTGTCTGTTATCTGAAAAATCCTGCAAGTGTTATGGCTACATCATCTTGTGCCGCACGCATATTAGAGGCATTGCCGCCGAATCCGTTCATTACAATATAAAATATCAGTACTTCATTATCCTTATCTATTACATAACCGCTCAAAGCACTTACGCTGTTTATAGTACCGGTTTTTGCATACACATTTCCTTCAGCTTCGGTGCCGATCATCCTTTTTTTCAAAGTGCCGTCTTTACCCGCTATTGAAAGCGAGTTCATAAAATAATCAAACGTGAATCGGTCGTCATACATATATTTCAGCAGCTTGATATACATCTCTGCATTCACTTTGTTATATCTTGTGAGCCCTGAGCCTTCGAGTATCTCAAATGAATACCTGTCAATTCCAACTTCATTCAGAAAAGAGATCATTACTTCCTGTGCGTCTTCAAGGCTTGCTGGAGTTGATTTATATTTTGCGCCAAGCAGCTTAAATATGGTTATTGCTGAGTGATTATCACTTTCTTTAAGCATGTATGCCAGCACATCATATAATGAATGGCTAAACTGTGCGACTTCTTTTGCACCAGTTGGCGTTACCCCTGCTATTACTGTGCCCTGTACATTTACTCCCATTGAGCTGAGGTCTGATGAAAGAAAATTGCCGGCAGTTGTTGCGCCTGCGCTTTTATCGATGCATAAGCCCGAAACATACGGCCAGTACGAAGGGCCGGTATCGCCTTTGTAAACTCCGGAAAGCGTATAATATTTACTATCGAAGTATGAGTCATCGGCAACTATGTTGCCTGTAATCTCTTTGATACCGCGTTTGGTGATCTCCGATGCAAGTGTCTGTATATCGCCAGAATAAAGGTCCGGGTCACCGAATCCTTTTATGTACAGGTTACCATTGATCACTCCATCTTTAATATCGCTGTCATCAGTATAAACAATCGTGGGGATCATATAGTTAGCACCAAGCTTTGAATATGCCGCTGCTCCGACTAATATCTTAGTTATGGATGCCGGTATCATGCTCATTTCCGGATCAAGCTCATAAAGTACCTTGCCAAAATCGGCATGCATAACCTTGCAGGAAACCTTTATACCCTGTTCCTTAAGCGGAAGGCAGATCGCATCCAGCTTTGAGCTGAGTTCGTCAATTTTTTCCTGCGGTATCTTATTTTGCGCAAATGTAAATTGATAAAGAAATAATAAGGCAATTACGGAAGCTGCTTTTACGTATTTTGTCATTATGTTATGTATTATCAATTTTTCAGTTTATTTAATATGCTTTTTTGATTCATTCCAAATCGCATCCATTTCTGCGAGGTCAGATTCTGTTACCTTTTTGCCGCGTGTGCCAAGCTCGGCTTCAATGAAATTGAAGCGCTTGATGAATTTTTCTATGGTGAGCCTTAGTGCGTTTTCGGGATTGATCTCAAAAAATCTTGCGTAATTTGTGATCGCAAATAATATATCTCCAAGCTCTTTTTCGAGCTTTATCCTTACTTCATCTTCAAGCTTACCCTCGGCATTTTTGTTCGATTCAGCTTCATGCTTGAACTCCTGAAGCTCTTCGTCTATTTTCTTGAATGCATCCACACTGTTATCCCAATCAAACCCAACTTTGGCTGCCTTTTCCTGTATCCTGTATGCCCGCGTAAGCGAGGGCAGGTTTTTCGGCACGCCCTCAAGCACTGATTTTCTTCCGGCCTCACCAAGCTTTATGTGTTCCCAGTTCTTTAAAACTTCCTTCGTGCCGCTGACCTCAGTATCGCCAAACACATGAGGATGGCGCGTTATCATCTTGTGGTTGATTGCGTTGATAACATCCTTAAGGTCAAAATGCCCGTCTCCTTCGGCAATGATGGCATTAAAAGCCACATGCAGCAGCAAGTCGCCCAGCTCCTTTTTCAGTTCGTCGTAATTTCTTTCATCTATCGCCTCAAGCGTTTCGTATGTTTCCTCAAGAAGCAGGTGGCGAATGGAATCATGGGTCTGTTCCTTATCCCATGGACACTCATTGCGAAGACGCTTCATTATTGTCACGAACTCATCAAACTCTTTTAGCGGATTTTCAGGTTTCAGCTTATGCAATATCGTTTTTGTAAAGTTATAAATGCAAAAATAGCCATTATTGTTGCAGAATGAAAGTCATATTGCGGGTGAAGTGGCCCGCTTTTGGGGATAAATCAGGAAGTAATTGAGTTTTCAGAAAGTGATCTTATCTAATAAAAAAGCCCGGCGAACCGGGCTTTGAGAGTGCTTTAGAATTAAGGAATGTTAAATGTCGAAGTTTTCTTATCCAGACCATAATTGGAAACAACCAAAGATGGAGGAATGCCTATATTAATTGGATTTAATCGCAATCTCACTAAACCTGATGTATTTGATGAGCCATTATTATAACCTACAAAATAATCAAAAAAGATAGAACCTACGGGTAGGGTTGAATATGTCAAGTCTGCCTTGAATTCGATTTGGTAACAATGAACGTCTCTTGTTGGGCTTCCAGTTGTCTGGAATGTGGTAGGACCTACTACCTTAGCCGAAAGCGCAACCTTGATTGAAAAGCCATTTATTAAAACCGTATCTGGATTCAAAGGAACTGACCAAGATGTTCCATTTGATAGAGAAAAATCTCCAACTAAGTCCCAGTTTGGATTAGCTGTAGGATTAATCAACCTTGATAACCCATACTGATACAGTTTACCACCGTTAGCATCATAATAAACTAGAGCAGTATCAAAAGAAATAAATCCTGCACTATCAGTTCTGCTAACAATTCGAAATGCTGTATTAGAACCAATTGGGAATGAAGTCTCAATGGAATCTTTTGATGTCATTTGATTTAGTCTTACACTGGTTCCATTGGTTCTGCTAAGGGTATCAAAAGTAAATGTAAATCCAGAGCCTGTTTTAAACTCAATATTAGGCTTGTCGCCGCCCGGGGGGTTGCCGCTCGTTGTTGAATCATCGCCGCAGCCCCATAAGAATGCAGCCGCAAATACGATCAGTAATGTAAAAATTGATCTGATATTTTTCATATTATTCAAATTAGTTGTTAATTATACTTTTATAGAATTATCTTGCTTGAAACTGCCACTGAAAACCTCTTATCTTCAATCAACTGATTGATGCCGTAAGTTCCCACATCAATAGTGAAATTCTTGAGTTTAAGACCTGCGCCTAGTGAGATATAATACGCCCCCGGTCCGCCCGCTGAAAAGCCCGTTCTAACCGGCAGATAGGGCAGTACGAAATACTCCGCCCCGAAACAGTAAATCACATCTTTTGTATTGCCGGGCAGGTCATTGTTTCCCTTTACCCAGTTGAATTCCATCATGAACTTTTCGTTTGGCTTGAACATAATACCTGCCCTGAACTTTGTGGGCATCTCTGTCGAGAAATGCGTAGTTGAATCCTGTGTCGCGTATCCGCCGAGATCGTTCACCATCTGGTTATATGTGGGGTCAGTTCCGGTAACAAAAAAATTGTAGTATGCGAAAGAATTTGTATCGTTATTTGTCACAGTATTGTAATCCCAGGTAATTTTACCCAGATCAGTAACCGAAGCTGCGATCCGCCAGTCATTTCCTATCTGCATGTTTATACCGAAATCAATGCTGTATCCAACTCCTGCAGGTTTCGGGAATAGACTGAACTGCGTCTCCGCGCCGTCTTTGTAATCCCTGAAATAATCCGTTAAAGCAGATTGAGTGTGAAAATCCTGTTTGCCTTTGATGCTATCAACATGATTTACCCCGTTTACGTTCTGTATGCCCCACGTACCTATGCTTAAATGGGAGTCATATGTAGTTACATTACCGAACCCATGTACTAGACCGCCCGATATTCCGATCGAGAAGCTCCTTATTCCACCGGATTTCTTAAATTGAAATTGTTTTGCATAACCGATGTTGTATTTACGTATCCACCATGCAATGGCTTCGGATTGTGACAGGCTTACATCGGTAATATTATAGCTGCCATTTGGATTGAAATTAAATCCGAATGTGAGCGGCAGGTATTCATCCCTGCTGTTTACTTCGGTATTCAAACCAACACGGTCTGAAATTGAAAAATTCACTGCACCGAACTTTGGGTTTTTATAATTTACCGAAAGCCAGTTCAGCTCAAAATCATAGTTTACATCAGTCTTATCGGCCGGCAATACTGTATTACGGAATCGGAACACTTCTTCAATATTTGTGAAGAGGTCAACGAATTTATTCCTGTCAATTGAAAGGTACTGCAGGTAGTTATTGTAGAATGCTATTGATGAATCAGAACCGTAACCGCCGCCGGCTGAAAAGAGTGAAAACTCCCAATGCGGATCGAATATTTTTCTTTTCTTTTTGCTAACTCCTTTAGGAGGCTTAGAAGTGGGAAGGGTATAGTCATAATTTGCAGGATTTATCCCATAAGCATCATTCCCAACAGAAGAAACCAGGTTTGAAAATGCCATTGATGATGAACGCGCGCTTGACCTATCGCCGGAATAAACATAACAAGTTGTTGTTAAGAGCATGACAGCAAAAACCAGAAGCGAAGTATATATCCTCAATATCTTATTTTATTAATTTTTGACATGTTAACATAATGAAATATACTTATATAATCAATTTTGATATATAGCCCAATCAGGGTAGTAGTACCTGTGAAGTAATACTCGCCCCAGTGCCACGAATATCTCCGAGGGATATTCCTTCGGAACGAAGTTCTCTTTAGGTACCTCTTTCCCAAACTCCGGTTTGGGAAAGCTGCATAGAGCGGGGAGAACAAGCCTGCAAATCCTCGTGCCACGAATAAAGAGATGCGATTTTCTGCATATCCATTTTTCTGCACAAAGCATTATTTACCATACTCTAATTTCGTGGAACGAGTATCTTCTTAATCATAGGATATTCGTGTTTGTGAAGGCAGCAGACCTGGCAGGTTTGAACATCGTTAATCCTGAATATTTACGGGTCTAAAACCTGGCAGGTTTATGAATTTTATGTCCCGTACATGTGCGACTCCTCCGGAGTCGGTTGATCATCTGGAATACTTTCTATAAATGTTAGACTCCTACGGAGTCATATTATCGACCGCAGCGCGTTCATACATTTATAGCTATGCATTTGATAATTTTTCTGACCCCAGCGGGGTCACACATGCCTTTCATCTACACAGACTCATCCGATGACTGGCTAACACAAATTCCCAAGATACACGAAGAATTAGTCATCGGATGAGTATAGCAAGTGCGACTCCTACGGAGTCGAAAGAGATTTTACCCCTTGCTCTATAAATGTTAGACTCCTACGGAGTCATATTATCTGACCGCAAAGCTTGTTGAGCCGCAGGCGAAATCCCGCTTGCGGGATCATACCTTCTGCCGGGGCAGACAGGTCTGGAGCAGGTATCTAGACGTAAATTTAAGATAGCGCCTAAACATCCAGCACTGATGAATCAGGCATATCAATTCCCCTCTAGAGAGGGGTGGCACTTTAGTGCCGGGGTGTGTTGCTAAGAATCCTTTGCAGAGAAAAAGAACAACAATTATCCCATGTTCGACCCCTACAGGGTCGCAAAATTTCCTTCCATTCATCCTATAAATGTTTGACTCCTACGGAGTCAGTGTAGTGAAAAATACGAAAAAGAAAGTCCCCTCCCTCGGAGGGGATTTAGGGGAGGTCATACAGGAGTTTTATTCTAACCCCACCTTTTAAGGTGGGGTTCTAGATTACTCTACCACACCGGGCTTTAGCCCTGATGAACTTCTCACCAACTCTGCAAAAATTTATGAATAATAACTAAATTTTCAATTTTTTATATTTGCCAAACTAAAATCTTTAATTTGCAGGAATTTAATCCGGACCAGCAGAACGATCCTCAGAAACCGGCTGGAAATTTTTTACAGTCGCTCAATCCATTTGCAAGAGTTATTTTGGTTCTAGCAATTGTGTTTTTTCTGTACCAGTTTGTGGGCGGTTTACTTGCGCTTGCTGCCGGCGATATTAACCTCGAAAACCCAAATGTAAAAATTACCAGGATAGTGCTTGCATTCGGGCAATTCATGTTTATACTGGCACCTACGATTTTTTTCGCGAGGCTGCAAACATGGGACCTGAAAAAAGTTTTCCGCCTCAACATGCCCAAATACTCGCTGGTTCTGCTGTCGATCTTGGGAATCGTAATGATACAGCCATTCCTGCAGGGCTATATGTATTTCCAGGAAATGGCAATCAACAGCATCCCGTTTGTGAGAGATGGAGTTCAGCCGCTTAGGGAATTGTTCGAGACGTTTGAAGTCAGCACAATGAAGATAGTACAAGCTCACTCAGTAACCGAGTTTCTTGTTGTGGTTTTCGTGATCTGCATTACTCCTGCTATCTGCGAAGAATTTCTATTCCGCGGGTTCACACTATCGGAGCTTTCTAAAATATCACGTCCAATGAAAGCTATCATTATTTCCGGATCACTATTTGCATTCTACCATTTCCAGCCCTTTAACCTGATCCCTTTAATAATACTTGGCTGTTACCTGGGGTTCGTTGTTTACTACTCAAATTCAATTTATGTAGGCATACTGTGCCACTTTCTGAATAATTTCTTTGCCGCATACTATCTTTACGCCTACGGTAAACCTGATTTCGAAACTCCGCAGCTTGCCGGCGATGAACTTACCAATACAATAGTTGCAGTTGTTGTTTCCATGCTGATCTTTTCAAGCATAGTTTTCCTTTTCTACAGGCTTAGAAGCAAACCTGAACCGGAGGGGATTACTCTGTGAGCAATACGATCGTCCGCGTTATAGTCGCTATTATCGGGATACCTATAATCATCTTTTCTGCGCTTGCCGGGAATGTAATATTTCTGGTGTTCTGCAGCGTCATGGCATTTTTCTGTATGAATGAATTTTACAACCTGTTCGAAGGTCCGCACAAACCACCCGGTGCTTTCACCAAATGGATCGGCGGGCTATCCATGAATAAGTTTGTTTTCCTGCTTATCAGTATATTGATAGTGATCTGCTTCTATTACGGTATGTTTAATTTTGTTTTGATCCTTTACTTCTTCATGTTCATATATCTGATCCTTGTGGAAGTGTTTAAGGAAGAAAAACACTTTGAAGCGATAGGTACATGGCTGCTATCGGTAGTTTATATCTCAACACCATTCGGATTGCTTAGCCTGATGGATTCTGCTAAGATGCTTGATTTTTACGGCGCTAATTATGCCATAATTTGCCTTGTACTCGTTTGGGTAAGCGATACTTTTGCATTCTTCGGCGGTAAGCTTTTTGGCAGGCACAAGTTGGCAGAAAGGATCAGCCCCAAAAAAACATGGGAGGGTTCAATAATCGGATTTATTTTCACTATACTATCAGCAATTGTGATATGGAAGTTCTTCTATCCTAACCATACGCTTATACACTGGTTCCTGGTTACAGCTATTGTGGGTATATTTGCGCAATTAGGCGACCTGTTTGAATCAAACCTGAAGCGCAGCGTGAAAGTTAAAGACTCATCAAATCTTATTCCCGGCCACGGCGGCGCATTGGATAGGTTCGATAGCATCCTGTTTGCAGTACCTGCACTTTACATATTTCTTTATCTTGTAAGCATTTTCTGATAACTCAATTGAACCAAACCATTCATCCGATGACTGGAAAAATGCTTGGCTTGGGTATTTAAGTGTTTTGAGTCATCGGAGGAATAAACATTTGTTGATAAAAAATGGTCACGCTGATTTTGATGTTTAACAATTCTTAATATCGTTATTTTAGTTTAAATTATAATACCAAATTGCATTTATTACTAAGAAATTGCCACGTTATTTCACCGGCCGAAAACATTAATGGCCGCTTTGATATACTAATCGTAAACGGCGTTATTAACCGGATGGGAGTTATATGGCAGCATGTCAGGGAAGTAATTCAATACGACCTTGCGGGGAAGATTATTGTACCCGGATTTTTCGACATGCATGTCCATTTTCGTGAGCCGGGGCAAACTCATAAAGAAGATATTACTACAGGTGCTCTCGCTGCGGCTAAAGGGGGATTCACCGGAGTGATGACAATGCCCAATACAACTCCCCCTATTGATAATGCCGGCATAGTTGCTGAAAACGCAGCGCGCTCTAAAGGGAATATAGTTGATGTTTACCAATCTGCCTGTGCAACTGCAGGGCGGGAAGGGGAGCGGCTCGCAGACCTCAAATCATTAGTTGAGGCAGGCGTTATCGCTATCACTGATGATGGCAGTCCGATAGCCGATGATAAGCTTATGAAGGCAACACTGGAAGCATCTGCGCTGCTTGGCGTGCCCGTTGTGCAGCATTGCGAAGTTATGAGTATTACCAATGGCGGAATTATGAATGAGGGTGTTGTATCACGGAAACTGGGTGTAAAAGGAATTCCCAATGCATCGGAATATGAGATCATTGCGCGCGATATAGAACTTACCCGTCAAACACCCGGAGCGCATTATCACATTCAGCATATAAGTACCAAAGAAGCCGTTGAGCTTGTGCGCAAAGCGAAGTCCGATGGAATAAATGTAACTGCCGAAGCATGCCCGCATCATTTCATACTTGATGACTCAGCCATAGAAAAATACGGAACAAATGCCAAGATGAATCCGCCCCTTAGGACGTCGGAAGATGTTAACGCAGTATTGGAAGGAATAAAGGATGGTACAATTGAAGTTATCTGCACAGATCATGCACCGCACTCTGCCGATGAGAAATCGCAGCCTCTTGATAAAGCGCCATTCGGTATTGTTGGACTTGAAACAGCAGTAGGATTATCATACACGTATCTTGTTGAAAAAGGATTGATCACTCTTGAAGATTTGATCACTAAGATGTCAGTGAATCCACGCAGGCTGCTTGGCTTGAAAGATATCAGCCTGAAGGAAGGCTCGATGGCAAACTTAACAATACTCGACCCCAACGCAAAGTGGAAAGTTGATGCCGCCTCGTTCAAATCAAAGAGTAAAAATACTCCATTCGACGGGTGGGAGCTGAAATGTAAACCGGTTGGAATCGTGAACAATCTGCAGCACATGATAAATATATAAATAATGACGGAGATTAAAGTAAGAAATTACGGTGATACACTTGTTGTTAATAATGTACTTTGTATTGGCAAGAATTATGCAGATCATATAAATGAAATTGTTATTCCGGGCATTAAGAATGAAATACCCAAAGAGCCGGTCGTATTCCTAAAGCCCACCTCCGCAATAGTAGGTGAAGGGGCAGTTGTATCAGTGCCGGTGGTAAATGGTGTGAAGATTTCCAATGATATTCAGAATGAAGTTGAGCTGGTAATTGTTATTGGCAAAGATTGTGATTCAGTGCCGGAAGAAAACGCATTGGAATATGTGTATGGATACGCAGTTGGTATCGATTTCACTTTGCGCGATATTCAAACAGAGTGCAAGAAGAAAGGAAAACCCTGGGCAGTGGCAAAAGGGTTCCGCGGCTCATCACCGGTTTCAGAAATTGTGAAAGCAGATGAAGCGGGCAATGTTCAGGATCTAAATATTACGCTTCTGGTAAATGGAGATTTAAAACAATCAGGTAATACTTCGCAGATGATATTCTCTGTGAAGTTCATAGTAAGCTATTTATCAAAAATTTTCGGTTTACGCAAAGGTGATCTTATTTTCACAGGCACACCAGCCGGCGTGGCGTCACTGAAAACCGGTGATACGGTTCATGCCGAAATTCAAAACATCGGGGAGCTTAACGTAACAATTGGATAACAGGCTGAAACATATCTTTGCTGCTTCGGCGGGACTTATATGCCTGGTAATTTATATTCTGACACTTTTCCCTTCCATCACTTTTCTTGATAGCGGCGAGCTTGCAACAGTAAGTTATACATTCGGCGTACCTCATCCCACAGGTTACCCGCTGTTCCTCATAATAGGATGGATAGTATCACACATTCCAATCGGTACTTCTGTTATATACAGACTCAACTTACTGAGCGCTATTGAATCCGCTGCGGCTGTTATTATAACATTTTATACCTTATGCCTCCTTGTCAATTCAGCACTGGCTTCGTTCGGTAAAGATAGAAATCAAAAGAGCAAAGCAAAGGATTCAGCCGTCCACAGGGATTCAGCTAAGAAGAAAAATAAGCATGAATCTAAATCCACGAGTACCGAACCAATACTAACTGCACAGCGCAGCATAAGTACAAATGAAACTTCACTGCTCGTTTACCTTGTAAGCTTTTTTACATCTGTGAGTATCGGGCTATTCCGCACTATATGGTTAAACGCCATTCAGATCGAAGTTTACGCGCTGCACTTCTTTTTTATCAGCCTGTTTGTACTGCTAAGCGTTAAGATAATTCAGAATCTTCAGTCGCCCCGCAAGTCTGATTGGATCTGGCTATTTTTGGTGCTCGGATTCAGTGCGGCTAATCACTCAACTACAATTTATTTCCTGCCCGGGATTGCTTATTTGATCTACCTCCAATATAAAACAAGCAAAGAATTTGCCCGTTCGGTACTGCCGTATGTTCTGCTGGTTATACCCGGACTTCTGCTTTACCTGGTACTTATGATCGCTGCATCATATGGGCCTTACCTTAACTGGTCCAATCCAACAGATATTGGTTCATTGATAAGCCATCTCCGCGGAGCAGATTTCTCGCAGTTAATGTTCTCTTCAAGTTCCAAATTCAGCGAGAACTTCGCGGCATTCTTCAAAGGCATTGCCGGTGAGATGGCGATTCTGCCGTTGATACTTGCTGTTATAGGCTTGTGGGTGTACAATAAAGTAAACAAAGCATTCCTGATCTTTTCACTTATCGGAATATTTATATCGCTTTTGTATTCATTCACTTATAACACCATCGAGATCACTTCATTTTACCTGCTGGTATATTACCTGCTTGGACTTATGGTTAGCGGCTCAATTTTGTATTTTGCCGCACGCGGCAGATCAATTACTACTGTAAGCTTTGCAAGTGTGAAGCTGAAAGTTATAGCAGCGGGAGCATTGTTGGTAATTGCAGCAGGAGCGTATAACTTCAATGAGTGCGATAACAGTAAGAATGTTGCCAATGCAGAGTACACCGCAAATACGCTGAATACAATGGAGCAGAATTCCATTCTACTCTGCTATGACTGGTCATATCAGTATTCAGGTTCATTCTATTATCAATTGGCTGAAGGTTTGCGGCGTGATGTGAAAGTTCTGAACGTAAAATTCCTCTCAGTGCCATGGTATCTTGAAACAATACGTAAGTTCTATCCTGATATTTATGAAGGCATAAAACAACAGGCAGATGATTATATAGCTGTGTACGGGCAGGAAGAAAAAGTTAAATCACCAAAACTTGCAGCACTTGTGAAGGCATTTGTTGAATCTGCCGGAAAGAGGTACCCGCTTTATATAACCATAGATCTGGTTCTAAGCAAGGAGATGTCCGCGCTGCTTTCGCCGTATAAACTTAGTCCAAACGGATTAGTGTACAAAGTAGAAGATAAAAATGCAGCATATCATCCTGATGCCGGTATATCATCGCTTGGGGTATCGTTCCATAGGTTTGAGCCAACAGGAAATTACCGGAAAAATCTCGCAAAATATATTCCGGGCCTGTATTATGAAACCGCATATTATCATTATATTAATAAAAATTTTGAATTATCTTTGAAGTTTCTGGATAAATCACTGGAGTTCGACACCAGCTTTAAGGATGCATTGAATCTGAAAACCCTTATCGCACAGGGGAAATAACCGGTAAACGAATACAAAACAATAATATAGTTGAGTGCAAAAATAATATCGATCTGTTTGCCAAAAGGCGGCGTTGGTAAAACTACTACGGCGGTAAATCTTGCTGCCTCGCTGGCGGTGGCTGAAAAGAAGACACTGCTTATAGATGCTGACCCCTTCGGCGCATCTGCAATGTCGCTTGGTTTTACCCCCGAGCGCATCAAAGCGGGTATAGCGGAAGTATTTAGCTTCACGCATTCGCTCGATCATGCCATACACCGCACGGAGCTCGACTATCTTGATTTTGTACCATCGAATGTTAACACCATTCAGCGCGATGAAAGATTTACCAAGATCGCTGAAAACAGGGTCGTGCTTAAGAATGCCTTAAGAGGCGCTGCGCAGCATTATGAGTATATTATTATCGATTGTCCTCCGATCATGCGCGGCATAGTTGCAAACGCGCTGACCGCATCAAGCTCGGTAATGATGCCGGTGAGAAGCGGACACTTTTCGCTCGAGGCAATATCAAAGCTCTTCAAGTATATCGAGTACATTAAGGAGATCGCCAATCCCGCCCTTTACATAGAAGGTATTGTGATGACAATGTATGAATCGAATACAAAGGTTACCGAAATTTCAGAGCGGGAGCTTAAGCTTAGGTATAATAAATATCTGTTCAAAACTCACATTCCGCGCAATCATATAGTAACTGAATCAACTTTTTACGGCAAGCCGTGTATCTTATATAATGTGAATGCTAATGTTTCAATGGCATACCTTGAGCTTGCTTACGAGCTTATAAACAAATATGCTCCCGAAAAAGCCGTTGTTTAATATCTCTTAACAATAGCAGCAATAAAGTAAAGTATAAAGAAAGGAATTTTAGTTCTTATTGGGTGATCTTTCCAAAACATACGAACCGAATGAAATAGAGCTTAAACTGATAGAGTTCTGGAAGGAGAATAATTTTTATTCCCCACAGGCTGATTCAGACAAGCCGAAGTATTCAATTGTAATCCCGCCCCCAAATGTTACAGGCAATCTGACTATCGGGCACATGCTGAATAACACTATACAGGATGTTTATGCCAGGTGGAAGCGGATGTCAGGCTTCAACGTTCTTTGGCTGCCCGGCAGCGATCATGCAGGTATTGCTACTCAAACCAAGGTAGAAGGCAAGCTGCGCGAAGAAGGCATATCAAAGTACGATCTCGGAAGGGAAAAATTCCTGGAAAAGATGTGGGAATGGAAAGATATTTACCACGTGAACATAGTTGCGCAGCTCACCCGTATGGGTGCATCTGTTGACTGGAACCGTGAACGATTTACTATGGATGAGGGCTTATCGAAAGCCGTACGCAAAGTGTTTGTTGACCTGTATAAAAAGGGGCTTATCTACAAAGGCAAAAGGATAATTAACTGGGATCCCGAACAGCAGACTGCACTCAGCGATGAAGAAGTAATTCACTCCGAAAAAAAGGACAAGCTGTATTACGTAAAATACCCCGTTCTTGGCGAAGAAGGAAAGTTTGTCATCATAGCAACCACACGCCCTGAAACGATGCTGGGTGATACGGCAATTGCTGTTAATCCAAAAGATGAACGCTACACTGATATTGCAGGCAAAAAAGTTGTACTGCCTATCGTTGATAAAGCCATTCCCATTATTGCAGATGAGTATGTTGATATGGAGTTTGGTACCGGCGCGTTAAAAATTACACCGGCACATGATCCAAACGATTATGAGATTGGCGTAAAGTACGATCTGGATATGCCGCAGGTTATAGATCAAACCGGTAAAATGAATGAAAATGCCGGAAGATTTTCAGGTTTAGATAGATTTGAAGCGCGCGAAAAGATCGTTGAAAAGCTGAGTGAGCTTGGGTTGATCGAAAAGATCGAGGATTATGTACATAACGTCGGATTCAGTGAGCGCGGCGGTTCACAGGTTGAGCCTTATCTATCCGACCAGTGGTTCGTAAGCATGAAGCCGCTGGCAGGGCCTGCACTGAATGCCGTTGTATCAGGTGAAGTGAAGTTCCACCCTGAAAAGTGGGTCAAAACATACAGCCATTGGATGGAGGGTATCCGCGATTGGTGTATATCACGCCAGCTATGGTGGGGGCACCAGATACCTGTTTGGTATAACAAAAATAATAACGAAATATATTGCGAAGTTGAAGCCCCAAAAGATCTAGAGAATTGGGAACAGGATCCCGATGTGCTTGATACATGGTTCTCTTCATGGCTCTGGCCATTTTCTACAATGGGCTGGCCGGATGAAACTGCCGACCTGAAGAAATATTTCCCGACTGATTTCCTTTCTACCGCACCGGATATTATATTCTTCTGGGTTGCCAGAATGATCATGGCGTCGATTGAATTCACAGGCAAGGTTCCGTTCAAGGATGTGTATTTTCATAACATCATCCGTGATGAACAGGGCAGGAAGCTCAGCAAATCACTTGGCAACTCGCCTGATGTTATCGAGGTGATGAATGAATACGGCACTGATGCGCTTAGATTCACATTGGTTTACCTTGCTCCGCAGGGAACTGATATACTCTTTGCTAAAGAGAAATGCGAGATCGGCAGGAACTTCGCGAACAAGCTGTGGAATGCTGCAAGGTTTCTTTTAATGAAAAAGGAACAGGCAGGGGATACATTCAAACCCTTTAAAGGAGATTTGTTCGATAAATGGATCATCAGCAGGCAGCACTCTGCAATTAAAGATTACCTGAAGGCACTGGATGAGTTCAAAACGAACGAAGCTTCCGGGGCATTGTATGATTTTATATGGGGTGATTTCTGCGATTGGTATATTGAAATACTTAAAATAAAGGCAGCCGAACAGCCTGAATCAGCCGGCGCGATATTTGAAAACGCAATCAATATCTTTGAAGATTCTATTAAGCTGCTTCACCCCGTTATGCCATTTATAACCGAAGAGCTGTACGCAGGCATTAAAGAGCGGAAGCCGGGAGAAAGTATTACATTGAGCCTAATGCCCGAGCTTGATGAATCATTAATATCGCAAAAAAGTCTGGATGATGTTCACCTCATCCAGGAACTCATCACAGCAATAAGGAATATGAAGCTCGAGCTGAAGTATGGCGGAAAAAAAGGCGATCTTGAAATTCACTACCTCAATGAAAATGCAGTATCAGCAGTACAAGAAGCGATCAGTTACATAGAAAAACTCACCAGGCTGAATTCTATTACATTTGTAAAAAGGGCAGCTGGAGATGGCATCGAGCGCAGCGGCTGGATGCATAACATAGTTTCCTCGCTTGAGCTGTATTTGTTAAGGGATTCATCTTTCGATACCGAAGCTGAAAAGAAGAAGATCGATGATGAGATAATTAAGATAAGAAGCTTCATTGATGGCATTAATAAAAAACTTGGCAATGAAGGATTTGTTGCCAAGGCACCCGAATCGGTCATAGCGGGCGAGAAGAAAAAGCTTGCTGACCAGAATGATAAGCTCGAAAAGCTGCTTAAGCAGCGAGAATTGATCTAATAAATAAAGATAATTAAGATTAACAATGAAAACACTTTTTGTAACATTAATGCTGCTTCTATCAACAAGCGTATTTTCGCAGTACATTGTGCTGGATGTATCCTATTACAGGTCAGAAAATGACCAGAACCGAAGCACCCGCACCGAGAAGTTCACCATTTCAGGCTATTCATCCACATATTCCATCGATTATACCGGGCGCTCTATGCCGAATGAAATGGATGAACTTAAGAACTGCGAGCTCTCGCAAACTGCGATCGAAAGTGTAGCTAAATCTATTGAGGTGAACAGGATTTCACGTGATGAATCCATTTATGCAAAAGAAAGAACTATCGGCGATGGTACCTTTTACTTATTGATTTCAGTGAAGCTCGTTTATAACGGCGTCGCTACAGAGATCCTGCTTGATGGCGAGTCAAACCTTATCATGGAAAACAAGGCTTATAGGGATGTAATTGCACTTGTTAAAGATTTACGTAAAATTATCAAAGACTGTTAATCAATTCATATAATAAACTATGAAAATTTCTCTTCTTAGTGTTTTATGTTCAATAATATTTGTTGCCGGTACTTATGGGCAGGATATTTCAGTTTCAGCTTATTACCTTCTTGGTGAAAAGAGCAAAGATAGCCATTCTACAGAAGAGACATTCGCGGTATCAAATTCAAGTGTCGCGTACACAGTGAAATATTCCGGCAAAAAAGGCAAGAATCAGGTCGATACTGAAAAGACATGTACATTCACCGATCAGGATCTTACGAATCTGCGCAAGACAATTGAAACCAAAGAGCTTAATGTAAGTGATTCATTGTTCTCAGAACATTTCAAGTCCAAGAGTTTTGAGGTCTATACAAATATTTCATTAAATATTGTAATGGACGGACAGGATTACAGAGTCAGGATTAATGGTGATACTATAGAGTTTGATGATTCCAAACTCTACAAAAACACCGTGTTTTTTCTCACAATGTTGAGGAAGATGATTGAGGGATGTAAGTAGGAGATTGGAGACAGTTCTAAGAAATTATACAAAAGCACAAAAGCCGCTAAATTAGCGGCTTTTTTTGTAGCGGGGGAAGGATTCGAACCTCCGACCTTCGGGTTATGAGCCCGACGAGCTACCAGCTG
>JACSRQ010000103.1 GCA_014879675.1 Ignavibacteria bacterium | reverse complement strand
TTAATTTCATACTTTGATACTTTATCTTTATTGTTTTCTAAAAATCGGGTTAATAACATAATAAACGAACCGGCACCAACTTGAATCAAACCCTCGTAAGTATCTCTAGTTTGTTCTTCCTGCTCTGATTGCGTTTGTTCGGTCGTAAACTCTTTGACTGTCGAGTTCACGGTTTCAATAGCACCCGAACTCGCAACAACAAACCCTAAAATTATAATTACTGCTCTAATAAATTTTTTCATAAAATTAAAGTTGTATTATCAAAATTTTAATTTAGGTAAAGATTTCACTATTCTTACAGTCTCCAGACTCACGGTTATTATACTTAACAGCAGGTCTAATATATAACGTGGATTGCCGACTTCAATCGCCCAATCGTTGGGGTCATTTTTTATACCGCTATCTTTGTTTACTGTGACCTGGTAACGCTCCATGATCCACTCGATTGCGCTTTTGCCGTTAACTACATATTCGTATGCTTCGGCAGGAATTCCCTCAATTGTAATTTTACTGTTAAACAAAATCTTGCTTTTATCTGACTTACTGGGGAAACGCATTTTCTCAACTGTGTAAAACTTACTTTCTGCTCCTGTAACTTTTACATCAGCAGGTTTAACCGTTTCGTAATTTAAATGCAATTCTGCTAATTCTCGCCCTGCTTTACTGAAAGACCAGAAATCTTTGGGTTCATCTAACAGTGGCAAACGTGGTGACATTTTCTTGAGGTCATTGGCGAATATAAAACAGTAATCTTGACAATTAAGTAAACCATATACATAATAAAACAGATCTTCTTTTGATACGCGATCTCCATAAATGGCTTTCGCTTGTCCATATATGAAATCACTTATAGCCTCCTTCTTTGTATATTTAAAATCTGGACTTTCCTGACTACTATCAAATAGTGTTTTTGCCTCGTCTATTTTCTTCTCATAATAATAGAGAGGGAAAATCTGTGAGGTATCAAGAAAATGCATGTTGCTTATGTGATTACTAACTAGCACGGAAAAATCTTTTGAAGCACCTAACCCTGTTATGCAAATTACAATATTCTCAAAGCTTGTATTTGGAAATAATTGGCCACTAATACCTGGGCGTTCTATAAAGTTTCTGTCCAAGTACAAAAATTGCTTGCAATATGGTCGATAAGTACCAATTCTGATATTTGTTTCGTCTAGATTATGTTTAACACCGTTTGCCAAGTCCTTCTTAAGATTTACAGTCCAACTGATATTTTGGGGGCTACTATTAACAAAATCGTCTAGATTTGTTAATCTGGTTGTTTTTGTTTCTTTCTTAAATTTTACACATTGTTTATTATAAAAGTCTATCATTCTCTTCATGTTGAACACCAATTCATTTTTGGAAAAATTGTAGACCCAAAAATCGCGACCTGTTGAAAGCCCCGGACCATTTACATTAAAAAAAGTTCTTGTCATCAAATCATACTTCACTTTTGAAGGTAATTCTATGAAACTATCAAACAATTCATTTCTTTGCCCAAGCCAGTCACCCTGTTGATTTGGTTTTAACAGTTTTAAATCTAGTCTTGGATTTAAGAATGTTCTTAGTGTCTTTACAATTTTTAGTTTTTCCTCTCTGTTTAGATAGTCCCCTATATCGCGATAATATATATGTGCTTTATTGGATTTAATATTCGGATTCTTGACCAATAAAGTTATTGATATTGGTGTACGACTTCCGCTACCAAATATCTTACCACCTTCTTTTCTGCTTAATTCTCCACTCGTTCTTTGATTACCTCTTAGATTAAAAACATATATAGAAGAAAATTCTTTTTCTAAACATTTTCTAAAACCATCCGCTGCATTACCTTCAATCCATGCGCTATTTGAGATAAATGCAACAATCCCTCCATGTTCTGAATTTATTCTATCGGAACTCCAGCGAAAAGCCTTAATATACGAATCATATAAAGAATTTCTAAGGTTAGCTGTGGAATTTTTAACGTATGTTGATGATATTCTATCTTCTAATTTTTGGTAACTCTGATTTTGTGCATTATCATTTGCAGATTTCTGTCCAACTGAATATGGTGGATTACCTATTATGATTCTAATCGGAGCTTTTTTCTGTGCTTCTACGCGCTCTGAATTCTGGGGAAACACTTCAGAAAAGAGTTTTTCGCTTTCTTCTGTTTCACTTAACTGGAATGTATCAGTTAATACAATTCCTTCGAAAGGTGTGTATTTAGTTTTACCGATCCCATCATCAGGGTCTGGAGTTTGGTCATGGTAAGCATTCTCAATATTAACAGCCGCTATATAATATGCCAGTAAAACTATTTCATTCGCGTGCAGCTCATGCCTGTATTTACGCTCAAGGTCTTCAGGCTTAATCAATCCGCTTTGCAGCAAACGGGTTATAAAGGTACCTGTTCCTGTAAAAGGGTCCAGTATATGTACGTTCTCATCTGATATTGAGCGTCCAAACTCTTTTTGTAATATATCTGCTACAGAGTGTACAATAAAATCCACCACTTCAACGGGGGTATATACTATCCCTAATCTTTCAACCATCTTTGGGAATGCGGTTTTAAAGAATTTATCGTATAGCTCAACAATGATACGCTGTTTACCCTCTGCATTATCGATCCCAGATGCTCTTGTTTTTACAGATTCGTAAAACTTGTTAAGTATTTCAGTATCTTTTTCAAGCGTCTGTTCGTGCAGCAGGTCAAGCATAGTCTGCATTGATACCGATATTGGGTTATTCTTCACAAATGAGTAACCGTCAAACAACGCTTCAAATACAGGCTGTGTTATTAAATGCTGTGCCAGCATTTCAATCGCTTCGGTTTGGGTAATAGAAGGATTTATATTTTTCCTTAATCCTTCAAGGAAGCTTTCAAATACTTCTTTATACTTCTCCTCTTTCTTTACTAAACCGGTAATGCGCTCAATATGCCGTTCGGCAATTTTCGCCACATCGTTTGCCCATTGCTCCCAATAGCGTCTATCGCCAACTTTGGTAACCATACGGGCATAAATAACACTTTGAAGCTGCTCGAACTGTAATGGCAACTGGATATTATTTGCGGGTTTTGGTCCGTTGCCTATTTCATCATCACCCATATCAGGCGTGCCAACAAGAATTTGTGAGGGTTTATTCTTGTTTAATTCCAGCTTATTTATGGTTGCGTTGAAGCGGTCATCATGCGCTCTTAAAGCGTTGAGTACAGACCATACTACTTTGTATTTTTCATTATCATCCAAGGCTTTATTGGGCTCAACATCAACAGGAACAACAATTGGAATTATGATATAACCATACTTTTTGCCCGGTGCCTTCCTCATAACACGCCCTACGGATTGTACTACATCTATTTGAGAATTACGTGCTGAAAGGAACAGAACCGCGTCTAAGGAAGGCACATCTACACCCTCGCTTAAGCATCTAACATTTGTAAGTACACGGCAATCCCTCGGGTCGTCGTTTATAGCTTTTAGCCATACCAATTTTTCATCACGCATCGGGGCTGTCATAGTGCCGTCAATATGCTGTGAGTCAACTGAAACTAACTTTTCCCGTCTTTCTTTGGTAAGTGTATCAAAATAAACATTCCGTGTATCATTGAATGCTGTTGAGATCTTTTTAGATATTTTAATACTTTGGCAAAAAGCAACAGCCCGCCGCATTGGGTCCGGGTCGCTTGATTTTATTATACCTGCATCACCTAAAATTTGTTTAGATAGCGCATTTATACAGCCTATCAGTTTACTTGCATCGTCAGAGTTTATCTCGTTGTTAGGGTCTTTAACCATTTGCTGAACCGCGGCGGGCATATCTGCTTCGCTTATCGAGAGTATCAGTACTTTATAATCAGAGAGCAGGTCTTTTTCCACTGCTTCTCCAAAGCCAATACGGTAAATTTCCTCACCGTAGATCTTCTCATCATCCATCGAGCACAATACGGCTTCAATTTGGGCGGCTTTAGACTTCGAATCATCACTGTACAGGCGCGGTGTTGCCGTCATATACAAACGTTTTTTTGCCTGTATATATTTGCTGTCATGTACCTTTACAAAAGCTGATTCGTCTTCGTCTGCAAGCGTTACGCCTGTTGTTCTGTGAGCTTCATCACAAATAACAAGGTCAAATATCGCATTTGTTTTTTTGTTCTTAAGCAATTGCTTCTGAACATCTGAAATAACTTTTATAGATTGATAAGTAGAAAAAACTACAGTCAGCCCGTTATGCTTCCTGTTATATAAAAATTGCTGTTCAATATCTTTAATGTTCGTCGAAGCGGGCAAAGCAAGATCCATAACGCTGAATCCGTCTGAGTCTTCATTTTTTGACTTTTTGCGGCTCACTTCAGGGTCAGAGCAGATACAAATTGCATTTATCGGTTCATCTGCTTCCGCATACCATTCACGCAATGCCTGACTTAACAATGCGATCGAGGGTACCAAGAACAGAATTAGTCCTTTGCCCCCGGTTTCATTTTCAGCTATCTTGAGCGAAGTGAATGTTTTACCCGTTCCGCATGCCATTATGAGCTTGCCGCGTTCATGTGTCTTGAAATACTCGTGAGTATCGTTAACCGCTTTTAACTGGTGAGCGAACAGCGCCTTTTTCTTAAGTCTGGAAGCATCGCCAAGCAAGCCTCTTTCGAGTTTTTTCCAGTCAACCGGTGCTTCAATTAAATCGGTAATGTTTATACGATTTACACGTATTCCCTGATTCCTGATGGCTTCTTCGGCGTTAGAGCCCCACTTATTTGTGGTAGATATCCACAGCCTGTGTTTGAAATGAACTGTTTTGCCGTTTGTATCTGTAAAACTTTTGCTTGAAGTGGATAGAAAAGAGTCAACAGCAGGTTTATCAATTGTAGTATCTTCCTGGTAGCACTTGCATTGTATAGCCCAATAGTCGCCATCCAGCGTCTTCGCAACAAGGTCAATCCCTATATCATTTCCGCCGAAGTCATTCCTCGCAAAAAAATCATTCCACATCCATACATTGGTGAACAGGTTTGAGTACTTCGGATCGGTTTGTAGGTACGCCTGCATAAGCCGCTCGAATTTATCGCCCTTATGCTGCTCATTGAATGAATACTTTCGGAAGTGTTCAAGTACTTCGAGGAAGGTTATGGTTTCTTTCATTTATTGATTTTTTTTCTATTAGGGGGGAATAATTTATTTTCTAGATATTCTAATCTATCTATTACATCATTAATTGTGTTTCTTACAATGAATGGCTTCTGTGTAACTTTATGTGAATTGGGAAATCTTGTTTCCTGTTTGTTATTAAATGGTACGGCTGTATTAATTATAATTGCTTCAATTGTTTTTATAGCTACATTAATATCAATCTCAATTTTTTTACTAGTTGGTTTTACTTTTTCTTTCTTAAAATCTATATCAGAAAAGCTGTAAAAAGAAAACGTATCCCAATGTTCTTTCCTATATCTCCAATGGCTTTCAATTC
>JACSRQ010000077.1 GCA_014879675.1 Ignavibacteria bacterium | reverse complement strand
AGCGGCACAGTAATTTGATATCGGGGTGGTGTAATCATATTGCGGAATGCATCTTCAAGCTTTACGTATTGTATAAACTATCTCATATCTCAAATTCATAACATTCCTGTTAAAAATCGCATAGATGCATTCCCTACAAGTTCATATGTAAATCCGGTCGCCTGACCGGATTATTATATTACATGCATTCACTCGAATCAGGCGATTCGAGTTACAAGTATATCCGTCAGGAGGTAACTCCTGACGGCACGGAAATAGACCACCCCTAAATCCCCTCCGGAAGAGGGGACTTATAATCGTGTGCTTTGTAACCCCTCCTTTGGAGGGGTGTTTCAGCGCCAGCTGAAACGGGGAGGTCTATTGCGAGGATTTTAGTCAGCGCAGCATCTGATATTGGGGTGGTTTAGCGATTATCAGGAATGCATTTTGAAGTTTTAAGTATCGTATAAATTATCTCTTATCTCAAAATTCATAACATTCCTGATAAAAATAGCATAGATGCATTCCCTACGTGAAGCATGTATAACAAACCCATCTTCTGGAGGGGTGTTTCAGCGCCAGCTGAAACGGGGAGGTGGATTTTATAGATTCCCGCCTTCGCGGGAATGGCAACTCACAAATAGCAAATGCCGGGTTGGAAGACCCGGCATTACTGTTAATTTCAATTTCAATAAATGAAGCGAAGAATCTTAGAACGTATGGATCAAAACTCTACGCGTATCCCGGTGTTGAAATTCCGGTTAGGTGCCTGTGTTCTTTCGAGCTCCTGGTAAGAGGTATTCAGAATATTATTAGCAGCAACAAATATGGTCGTACTTGTGAACAGCTTTTTGCTGAGCTTCAGATCCATCAGGAAATACTCATCCGGCTCTTCAAGCTTGTAGAACAGGTCCTCTTCAACTTTGCTAACATATTTTCCTGTTACGTTGAAGTTAAAATCAAAATAGCTGATATCAGCCGAAAAGTTCATTATATATCTTGGCTTGTACGGCAGGAATTCATCTTTACGGTTTGTAGATAAGTCCTTTGCGTCGATAAGGCTGAAGTTGTAGCCGAATGCGTATCCAAGTGGCTGCTTTAGCAGGCTGAAGCTTGAAGAATAATTGATCAGGAATTCCAAACCTCTTATCTGTGCCTTGGCAATGTTCTGCACCTGGAACGGCCCGTAGATTCCGCCGCCTACATTTACATATTGTATCAGGTTATCGTATTCGTTTATGTATGCTGAAAAATCGAGTGTGAACCTTTTATCATATTGTTTCCTGAAACCGAATTCCAGCGATACCATTTCTTCCGGTCTAAGCTCGGGGTTAAATATGAAATCAAATCCGCCAAACAGCTCTTTTTTGAAATACAGCTCTGCTATAGATGGAGCGCGGAACGCCCTGCCAACCAGGAAGCGGAATGAAGTATTTTCGAAGATCCCTTTTGTTGTAGCGGGGGAATAGAGGAATGAGAGCTTCGGGCTAAGCTGAACGAATTCATTCATTCCAACGAACTTGTTGTAATCTGCTCTTATGCCTGCAGTTGTTGATAGAATACTGTTGCCGCTTTTATCGGTAATTATCTTGTGCTGGTCCTGTACAAATACACCAAAGTTATTCATCTGCTGGTTGCCGTAAAGTATCTCGGCAGGATCGCTTCTCACAACATTCCACTGCAGGTCAATACCCGTTATGAAGTAATTGTTCTTCGAGAACTGGATATCAAACTGTGAAATATTCCCGAAATTATAGGAAGTAATGTATGTCTCCAGTCCTTTAGAAGGATCAGGAGCAAACTGTATTGATACCGGGTTGTTTGGATTGTAATATGAAATACTTTTGAGCTTGTAATAATAGAATCTTGATGTGTACTTGGTTTTGGCGCTTGGTATCGCAGTGTAAAAAGCATCTATGCTTTGCGTTTCCTTGTTGATCTTATCGCCGATGTAATAATCTGCGACCCTGAACGGCATTGAGTATCCGCCGGCATCTTTGCGCCAGTAATGCGGATAGTCGCTTCTGGATTTAGTGTACTGCAGGGTAACTTCAAGATCCCTGTTGTTAATAACATCATACATCAGCTTAGCAAGCCCGCTGTAAAAATCATAGGCGGTCTGCATTGCGTGGCCTTCGTTCTGCTTGTAGTTGAAATTGAACATATAAGCCAGCTTTCCGGCTGTATTGCTGTGCAGCATATCAAATCCGCTGAAAGAACGGAGCCCGTTAGTGAACCTGAGGCTATCATTAAGCTTTTCGTAAAATCCAAAATTTGTATTTATGCTTGTGAATGATTTGTATGTGGGCTTCTTTGTAATAACATTTACCACACCGCCGATTGCGCTTGAGCCGTATAAAGATGAAAATGCACCTTTAACAACTTCGGTGCGTTCGATAATGGAGACGGGTATAAGTGACCATAATGCGCCTTTGGAATCACCCGTAAGCGAAGGCCTGCCATCAAGCAGCAGCAATACACGATTACCAATGCCGCCGCCGGCAACATCGCTTGAGCCGCGGATCGAAAGACTCTGTACATTAATTCCGCTGGTTTTAAAAACTGTCACACCCTGTATATCGCTTAATATGTCATCAAAAGTTAAGGGATTCCGGTTCCTGATATCTTCGGAGTTCAATATAGATATAGATGACGGGGTTTGTTTCAGCGTAAGCTCGGTTTTCGTAGCAGTAACATTTATCTTTTCGATCTCAATATTTACAGGGGTAAGGAAAATATTGATCTTTTTTGCTTCTTTTGAATCAACAATAATATCGCTGATCTCTTCTCTTTCGTATCCAAGCCTGATGGTATAGATCTTGTATGAACCAAAAGGGACTGCCGGGAATTCAAATTTTCCGATCAGGTCAGAATTGGTTTCGGCTTTAAATTTGCCGCCATCCAGCTGCTCAAGTTTTACCTTGGTATAACTTATTACGCCTTCGTTAGTCTGATCGATCACAGTGCCGGATATTTTGCCTGTTTTATCTTCTTCAGAGAGGGTAATGCTGCAGCCGAAAATAATGATACACAGCACCCTGCTGAAAAAAAGCAGGGTGCTGCGTACTGAACTTATTTTTGAAGAACTGTTCATTAATAGACTTTCTTGCTTGTATCTGCCCAACTGATCATATTTATATATCTGGCTCCGCTTGTGGGGCTAATTCTCACAGTTGTTGGGTTCATTAACCAGCATGAAACCTGGTGTGATGTATCACAACCATAAACGCTCATTACCGGACTCTGTCCGCCAGCTGATTTTCTGAAACCAACTGAGAGTACATAAGTTGTATCAAGACTTGGGAATCCGCCTAAATCGTAGCAATATTCCAGGTTGTTACCGCTGATCCTAACAGTATCGTATGAAATCGGTCCGCCCAATGGAGGCCATCCTCCGCGCGGATATGCAGAGATAAGATATACTCCGCCGCTTCTTACGAAATTTGTATCTACAAATGTGATCTTACCTTTGATGTGCAAATTAGTAACAGTAGTATCCGCACATGATGTATCGGGAGTGCTTGGATTGTTGCTGATTATTGTATCTTCACCGCAGCTATTTATCATGATACCCAGTATTGCCACAAAAGCGAAGAGCATAAAATGATTTAAAAATGTCTTTTTCATTTATTGATCTTTTTTATATTAAATGGTTAATTAATAAATTGAATTTGTAAACTTGATACAAAATTAAATATACATGTCATAGTAAAATATGACTTATGTCATAAGCTAACAAGATTTTGGTCATCTAAACTATATACGTAAAAATCATTTGTTTAGATTTTCATTTCGAGGCAAACCATGTAACCAGTGCCGGTACAAGCAGCCACAATAGGCCTTTAATCAGGAAAAAAAGGAATCCCGCTACACCAAGCCTTCGAATCCACGCGAGTGCACCGCTTGTCACCTTGAGATCACTTCGTAAGTCTTGAAGCTCGAAGTCATTGGCGGCTCCTCGCCCTTCTGTTTGGCTATCTTGATATCTTCGAAGCCCCTGATATGTCCCTTGATGAATTCAGCCGATTTAGTCCATGTTTTGAAATTATCTTCGCTATCCCAATGGCTTACTATCAAATAATTGTCGCCCTCTTCCATTGGCCTCAAAACTTCCATGTACTTGAACCCCGGCATTACATCAATTGCGCCCGCACGGGTTGCAAAAAGTTCTTCAAATCTTTCCCTGTAGTGATCTTTACAGCTTATGTAATTTATCGCTACGAAGTTTTTTTCTTTGGTATCTTCCATTATGTGTTCATTAATATATTAGTAAAATGAATTTTCAAAAATAAAAAGTTAAATCGGACTAATCAAGTCCTATCGGACTGGATAAGTCCGATTTTATCAGAATTAGACAAAAAGAAGGGGCTGCCTCAATAGCTCTGTCGCTGAAAAATATAGTACAAAATTTCTCAAGATTCCTGCCTTCGCAGGAATGACAAAACACTTTTAAAACAACCCCTTCTCAATTTTTATGGTCTAAAGAAATTAGTAACCGAAAATCTCTTCCAGTGTCAGGTATTTCACATTCCCGTACTTGCCCAGGGTTTCTATATCAAGTTTATTCTTATCGCCAAGTACCATAATAGTATATTTGGAATCTTTAACATTTTCCTGCTGGAATTTCTGGATATCTTCAACAGACATTTTCATGACAGCATCGTAAACATCTTTCCTGATATCGCCTGTGAGCCCAAGCTTCTGTGCAGAGAGATAGCTGTTGAGTATTCCCGATTTTGTTACGCGTTCGGTATTATACTTCTGGATAATATTATTCTTTGCGGCGCTAAATGTATTTTCGGATACAGGCATATCAGTCATGAGTCCTAAGAGCCCTGTGATCGCTTCGGGCAGCTTATCGGATTGTGTGCCGATATACGCAATGTTGTAATGAGATCTGTCCTTTCTGGGCGGCGATGTGAATGAAGAAAAAGTGCTGTATGCAAGAGCCTTTGATTCCCGCATTTCCTGGAATACTATGCCCGACATACCTCCGCCGAAATATTCATTATACATTGAAGCGTATGGAAGAAGTTCTTTATTGAACGGGCCTTTTTTAGAGATCATCAATATTTCCGCCTGCACCATATCAGGGTAATCAACAACATAGACGGTATTTTCTGTTATTGGCAGTTCATCATATACAACCTTCTGCGGCGCATCTTTCAGGCCGGCATCGGGGAGCTTATGCTCTGAGTTTATTTTCCTCGAAGTCTCTTCAAGTGAAAGAGGACCATAATAAAGCACCTTATGTTTATATGATGGCAGAGTTTTAATAACATCCGTCAATACGTTCGGATCGATAGAGCTGAGCTGTTCTTCAGTCATAATATCAGTGAAAGAAGATTTAGGGCCGAACTTGCCGTAAGAGAACATTGCATCCCACAGGATCGTTTCCTGGTTGAGCTTTGCATCGGTGCGTACTTTCATAATATCAGAAACCATATTTTTATAAGCCGCTTCATCCGGAACAACATCAGCAATAACCGATTCAAGCAGCAGCAGCGCCTTGTCAAAATTTTTGTTAAGCCCGCTGAGCGAAATTACCGTCTGTTCATCGCCGGAGGAAATGCTGTAAGAACAACCCAGCTTGTAAAACTCTTCCTTCAGCTTCGAGGGAGTAAATTGTGTTGTGCCAAGGTATCCAAAGTATGAAGCAGCTATGGGTATGCGGTTATCATTTGCGCCGCCTGCTTCGATAACAAAGCTGAGAGAAAACAGCTCATTTTCAGTGTTCTGTTTGTACAGCAGGGGAATATCACTTTTCAGGCTTGATACAGACATATCGGTATTGTAATCAATGAACACCGGCTGCATATTTTCAACTGTCATCTGCTCAGTTTGTTTCAGGAAGTCAGATTTATCCTGCCTGTTAACATCCACCGGTGTGATTTTCGGCTTTTCAACCTTCTGAACATTTTTATCTTCACCGGTTCTTTTGTAAACTATGGCATAGTTATCACTGTAATTCTTCTTAGCGAAATCAATTATATCCTGTTTAGTTATTTTTGATAACCTCTCGGTCCTTGATACCTGGTCTTCCCAGGGAACATCCTTAACAAAAGCATTTACGATCTGGTCAGCGCGTGAGCGGTTGCTTTCCTGTCCGCGCAGTTCGGAGAGCTTAATATCGTTTATTATAGCCTCCGGCAGCCAGTCAGGGAAATCGCCGGATTTAACTTTTTCTACCTGTTCAAGCAGCAAGTCCTTAACCTCTTCAAGTTTCTGCCCGTTCCTGGCATTGCCCGAAAGCATGTGAGAGGAATAATCTTTAAATGTCATTACAAATGAACCCGAGCTAAGTACTTTCTGGCTTTGGTTCAGGTTAAGGTCAAGCAGTCCGGCTGCGCTGTTAGCCAACACCATATCAACCATTGTGATAAGGTCATTTTCTTTAGTGTTAGCGCCGGGAAAGCGGTAACCCATCAGTAGGTATTCTGCTTCGGGTCCGTACACATTTTTAACAACGGGCTTTGTGATGGGTTTTTCTACCTGCGGTGTGAATCCGGGAACAGTGCCTGAGGGTTTGCTGCCCCAGTATTTATCAATAAGCTCAATTGTTTTTTCCGGATCAAGATCGCCTGAAAGCACAATGGCCATATTGTTTGGAATGTACCTGGCATTGTAATACTCGATAACTTTTTTAATTGAGGGATTTTTTAAATGGTCAATTGTGCCGATCGTAGTTTGCGTTCCGTACGGATGAGTGGGGAAGAGGCTAAGGAACATTTCATCCCACGCTTTATCATTATCATCATCAAGGCTGATATTTTTTTCTTCATATACGGCTTCAAGCTCGGTGTGAAAGAGTCTCATAACCGGGCTGCGGAAACGCTCGGCTTCGATCATGATCCATTTTTCAAGCTGGTTGGAAGGTATATCATTTGTGTAAACGGTCTGTTCTACCCATGTGTATGCATTGGTTCCGGAGGCGCCGAGATCAGCCATAAGCTTATCATACTCATTTGCGATGGCGTATTTGGCAGCCAGGCCTGAAACGCTATCTATCTGCCTGTAAATTTCTTTGCGTTTTTTTGGATCGGTAGTTGAGCGGTGTTTCTCGTACAGCGCTATAATTTCATCTACCAGCGGTTTTTCCTTCGCATAATCTTTAGTGCCGAATCTATCGGTTCCTTTGAACAGCATATGCTCAAGGTAGTGGGCAAGCCCGGTTGCATCAGAGGGGTCATTTTTGCTGCCCGTCTTCACCGGGATGTAAGTCTGTATCCTTGGCTCATCTTTATATACTGTCAGGAAAACTTTCAGCCCGTTATCAAGCGTGTAGATCCTGGTCTTCATCGGGTCGCCCTCGACCATGCTGTAAGTGTATTTGCCTTCAGTAAATGTTTGTACCTGTGTTACTGCCGTAGTTACCAATATAAACAGCAGCATGGCAATTGATAAATAAATTCTGCCGGTTCTTTTAACCATATTTAAGATAAATAAATTTAGTTGAAATAATAAATTAGATTGAGGGAGTCTAATTAGAATGAAATTTGAATACAAAAATAAGCAATTAGTAAGAGTTTATCTATATACGCGTAAATATCTCTGGTAATAGAAAAAGCCTGTAATACTATGTTATTACAGGCTTAAATGAAATTGTACGGTTTCTCAGTTACTCTTTAATCAGCTTTTGTTCAAGCTTCAGGCGCTGTTCCAGATCTCTCAGTTCTTTTTCTTTCTTCAGCAGTTCCTGCTCTTTGATCCTAAGCTCGAGCGCTTTTTTATCCACATTTCTTTCCCAGTCAGATTTCTCCCAATAGCCGATATCTTCGAAATATCCCTTGAACAGGAAGTTATGTTTCAGAGCTTCCATGTTCTGTGCAAAACTGAATGTTCCGTTCTCAAGGTTTTGAGTAGTCATGTTGGCATTCAGCATAAGCTCCTTCAGATTGTTCGCGAATGCTGTATCTGTAAGCAATGTACCAACGATACTTTCGCTGGAATTCATCTTTCTCACAATTTCCGATACATCCTTCGTTATTTTGTTAATTTCGTTCGTTAGCTGATCCAGATCGCCTGATACGTTATCCACTGTATTTGTAATTTTGCCGAATACAATGTTAAGCTGGCCGGAATAGTTTGCAAAAGAACGGAATGTTGTATCTATGCTTCTGTACAATGTATCATTGTTAACCAATTGACCTAATGTACCCTGACCACTATTTACTTTGCCGATAATTTCTGCAAGGTCTTTGGTTACATCGGCAGCATTATCACCGGATTCTTTCAGGCTGTTCATGATATCAGAAACTTCAACAGGCTTGATCGAAGCAAGCATTTCGCCATCCATTATTTCAGGCGCGCCGGGTGTACCCGGGGTAATATCGATAACCTTGTTGCCTACAAGACCGTCAGAACCAATCGTGACTTTTGAATCCTTTTTGACAAATTTTTGAATGCTTTGTTCAAGAGTCATGCTAACAAGCACTTTTTGCGAAGTTTCGATATCTACTCCGTCAACTTTGCCAACCACAATGCCGTTAAGCCTGACCGAGCTTCCCGATTTAAGGCCGGCTACCGATTCAAATTCAGATTTCAGGTTAAATGTGGGTGTAAACAGGTTATCTTTGCCGCCCAAGACGAAAATTGCGACAACAAACATCACAAAACCCGCTACAATAAAAAGGCCGACCTTTATTTTTTTTGCATTACTTGTTTCCATAACTTATTCTTCCTTTGTTTTTAAACTTTTTTTGTCTTCATCGCCCTCGTAGTTTGAAAGCCTTGTAGTGGCGTCATCCTTTACTTCTTCAAAAAATGTGCGTACAAACTCATCTTTTGACTGCTCAAGCTCATCGTATGTGCCTGATTCAGTATACTTACCGTCATTCAGTACAACTATCCTGTTGGCAACAATTTTAGCGCATATCATATCATGCGTTACAACGATTGATGATACCTTATATTTGCGCTGCATCCTCACTATAAGATGGCTGATATCGCGTGTTGTTTCCGGATCAAGTCCGGTGGTAGGCTCATCCCACAGCATTATTTCCGGATTCATAATTATCGTGCGCGCTACGCCGATCCTTTTCCTCATACCGCCCGATAGCTCGGATGGCATTTTATCGATCGCCTGCGATAAACCAACATCCTTCAATACTTCTTCAACTTTTTTATCGATCTCTTCTTTCGAAAGATCCGTGTTTCGCATGAGTGGGAATTCCAGGTTCTGCCTTACCGACATTGAATCATACAACGCGCCGCTTTGGAATACAAATCCAATTTTTTTGCGCATATACTGCAGCGCTTCATAGGATAGGTCCGGGATGTTTTTGCCCAGCACTTTTACCTTGCCGGAATCAGGGGCTATCAAACCAACAATACATTTTAAGGTAACCGATTTACCAGTGCCGGATTTGCCAAGAGTAACAATCGTTTCGCCTTTTTTGATCTTCAGATTAATATCCTTAAGGATTTCAGACTTGCCGAATGACTTTTTGAGGTGCTCAATATCAACTACTATCTCACCTTTATCAATTTCTGCATTTGCCTCGCTGCGGGATTGCTCCCCGGTCTTTTCCTCTTCTGGAATTTCCGGCTCAGTCGTTTCCTTAACGGTCATTTCCTTGTCAGACTTCTCCTTGACAGTCATTTCTGTGTCAGACTTCTTCTTGTCGGTCATTTCCAGCCCGGTTTCTTCCAGCCCGGTTTCTTCAGGCTTTTCCTGCAGCGGTTTCGTCTTTTCTGTTCCGTCTTTTACGGTATTATCCTGTTCCAAACTCTAAAGAATTATATTTGTTATTTGCACTGCTATCATATCCCATATTATAACCATCAGTGAAGAGATCACAACCGATGTATTGGCAGCAATACCAACGCTTTCGGTACCTTTATCAGCATTATATCCTTTGTAGCAGCCTACTATTCCAATGGTAAAGCCAAAGAAAAATGTTTTCACAACCGGCCCGATCAAACTCCCGATATCCAGTGCATCAAACACCTGCGAGAAGTACAGCCCAAGCGATACATCACTTACTATATTCATTGCCAGAAATCCGCCTAGCAGTGCAATAACATCAGCATAAATTATCAATAGCGGTATCATCAGTGTGGTCGCAACTACCCTGGTTATCACAAGGAAGTTGAACGGATTGCTTGCCGATACTTCCATTGCATCGATCTGTTCGGTCACTTTCATAGAGCCAAGCTCTGCGCCGATACTTGATCCAATCTTGCCCGCGCAGATCAGTCCTGTAATTACCGGGCCGATCTCAAGGATTATACCAAGCCCCACCATCGAAGGAATAAGCGATGTTGCACCGAATGGCTGAAGCGTTGGTATTGCCTGCAATGCAAGTACAAACCCGATGATAAAACCGGTAATGCCAACCAGCCCGAGTGATTTATTCCCGATCTGGAAAAACTGTTTTATCATCTCGTTCAGGTTATACGGCGGCTTGAATACTTCTTTAAAGAACCTTGCGGAGAAGTTGTAAATTCCCCAGGTTTCAATAAAGACATTCTGAACAGATTTTGGTAATATACTTTTCAGCAAAATGACTTTTGATTAGTGAACAGGATCAATATTTTCTCCTGATGTTTACATCTATAAACGGATTCGCAATACCTAATATTACGCCAAATGAGATATCGGTGATACTGGGTTTATCTTTTGTGAGCATATATGTGTACCGGAGTTTTACATGAGGGTAAAACAGAAATTTGTGATTTCTTATAGAGTACCCGTATGTCAATTCAGGAAAAACCCCGTTGCCGCTGAAATCGGTAAAGTAACCTGCACCTACCGAGAGTACGCTTGTACCCTGCAGCATGTGTGAAGGCTGAATACCATCCGCCAGCAGGATATCATACTTATATGAAAACCTCAGATAGTGCCTTATGTTGCCTCCGAAAACCATTGAATACTCAGCAGAGGTACGATGCTCACCAAGTTTGCCCCAGCCAATTGAAATTTCTTTGGTTAAACCGGCATATACTTTCCGGTTTGTGTATTCAACAAGAGGGTTCAGCAGGTAAACAGCGGTAAGTACACCGATCGAAATTGGCAGTACTGTGCTGCTTGTGCCGGCCAGATCGGGCTGCTTATAATTTTTGAGTAGATTTTTTTCAGTGCGGCCGCCGAGCGTAAGCTCACCGGGATTAAGCCTGTAGTGAGGGTCTGTGTTTAACTGTGAATATAAAACGGAGTTAAATGCAAGCAAAGTTAATGTGATCAGAAAATATTGCCCGCAATTTATCTTCATATTTTGTTTAGTGTTCAGAAAAATTTATCAGGCATGCAGAACATGTTTCTGCGTAATTTTACCTGATTACTTCAGCTTCCATTATCTTTGAAATGGAATTATAATAGGCGTCTTCCGCAGTTTCAAGCGGAATTTCAATATCGTTAAGCTTGATCGAGTTTCCTCCAACCAGCCCTATTTTTTCGAAGCCGGAGCCCAGTTTTTGGCAAATATCCATAACTTTTGCTTCCATTTCAGGGGAAAATGATATTATTACACGGCTTTGAGACTCGCTAAATAACACAAAATCCTGCCTATCATGCTGTTTAATAATAACAGTGCAGCCTTTCGGGATGTTCCGGTTTATGAGGCAACTTTCAGCAACTGCAACCGCAATTCCGCCATCTGCTGAGTCGTGCGCAGAGTTGATAACACCGGCCTTTGCCAGCCCGATCAATGTTTTAATAAGCAAGTGCTCCTGTTCAAGATCTATCTCAGGTGCATCGCCCTTCACAAGTCCATGCTGGTTGCTCAGATATTCGCTGCCGCCAATGCTGGTACTAAAATCTATATTACCTATCAGGGCAATTATATCGCCTTCATTTTTGAAGTATGACGTAACCGTCTTCGAAACATCCTCTATCAAGCCAACCATGCCAATTGTTGGTGTGGGATATACAGCATAATCGGGTGATTCATTATAAAAGCTGACGTTACCGCCTGTAACCGGTGTATCAAGCTTTTTACATGCATCGCCAATCCCCCTGATAGCTTCGCGGAACTGGTGATATACTTCGGGCTTGTAAGGATTCCCGAAATTAAGGCAGTTTGTGATCGCAAGCGGCTCAGCACCGGTGCATGCAACATTACGTGCTGATTCACATACGGCTATCATCCCGCCTTTGTATGGATTCAGATAAACATACCTGCCGTTGCAATCAGTTTTCATCGCAAGCGCTTTGTTAGTGCCCTTTATTCTCACAACTGCGGCATCGCCGCCCGGCATAACCGTTGTATTTGTTCTAACCTGTGTATCATATTGCTCGTAAACCCAATTTTTATTTGTAATGTTCGGTGTTGAAAGCAGGTCTAAGAGTACTTTGTTGTAATCACTTGGTTCATCAAGTGAGTTCTGATCAAAATTACGAAGCTCCTTAAGGTATTCAGGTTCGCGTGATTCCCTCACATATACCGGTGCATCACCGCCGAGTACAAGTGTATTGGCGGGAACTTCTGCCACAACTTTATCGCGGTATGATATCTTAACATTAGGTCCCTTTGTAACTGTACCTATCTGCACACAGTTCAGGTCCCACTTCTCGAATATCTCTTTTGCAATATCTTCTTTACCTTTTTCGATCACAACAAGCATTCTTTCCTGTGATTCCGAAAGCATGAGCTCGTAGGCAGACATATTTTCTTCGCGCGCCGGAACGAAATCAAGATTTATATCCATTCCCGCGCCATCTTTCGCGCTCATTTCGCTGGTGGAGCATGTTATGCCCGCTGCGCCCATATCCTGCATGCCAACAACAACACCGCTCTGGATCAGCTCAAGCGATGCTTCGAGCAGAAGTTTCTCGGTGAACGGATCGCCGACCTGCACCGAAGGGCGCTTTGATTCAGATGCTTCGGATATTTCTTCTGATGCGAATGTTGCGCCGTGAATTCCATCCCTGCCTGTTGAAGAACCTACTATAAATACAGGATTGCCTTCGCCTTTGGCTGTGGCTTTGGCTACTTCGCCATGCTTTACAATTCCCACTGCCATCGCGTTTACGAGCGGATTATCGCGGTAGCTTTCGTCAAAATATATCTCGCCCGCAACTGTTGGCACACCGAAACAGTTTCCGTACCCGCCGATTCCCTGCACAACATGTTTGAAGAGGTATTTGGTGCGGTCATTCCCGTTGGTTATTGATCCGAATCTGAGCGAGTTCAATGCTGCGATGGGCCTTGCGCCCATTGTGAATATATCGCGCAGAATTCCGCCCACACCTGTAGCCGCGCCCTGGTATGGCTCAACCGCTGATGGATGGTTATGTGACTCAATTTTAAACGCCACAGCAAGCCCATCGCCAATATCGACAAGTCCCGCGTTTTCTTCACCCGCAGCTACAAGCAGCCTGCCGCCCGAGCGTGGCAGCTTTTTGATTTCAAGTATTGAGTTTTTATACGAGCAGTGTTCGCTCCACATTACCGAGTAAATCCCAAGCTCAGTATAAGTTGGTATCCTTCCCAGAATACTTAAGATGCGGTCATATTCATCCTGCTGCAGGCCAAATGTTTTTGCTAGTTCAAAATTTACTTCGGGTTCGTTCATTTATTTTTATAACTTTTATTTTTCTGTAGTGAATTGAATCGTTTACATCGTGCATTAAAGAGTATTAAAGACTTTTTGCTTTAACCTTAACAACTTTTCCATTCCTTGAAACTATCAGATAATCATCGCTTTTCTTGCGTTCTTCGATCAGTTTTTTTTGTAGCCTTGCGGCCGCCTTTTAGAACTATATCTGTCAAAGATAATTTCTTCCTTTTAGCTCTTGTAATCATAGATTTGTTTCCAAAATTGCGGTAAAATAACATTGGTGGCGGTAGATTTACCTGCGCCATTACATCCCGCAATTATGTAAATTGTTGGCAATTCGCGTTCGATTCTTTTCAGTTAGATTATCTCCAAAGATAAAAAAATCTATTCATATAAATTATGCCAGAATTTATTCTTTTGTACATTAACTTTCGGCGATCTCCTCGAATTTTTTGATTAGCCAGTCTTTGCGCATTGGAAGGGAATTGGTGAGTTTTTCTTTAACTTCTGCAGCATTCTTGCGTGAGAGCCCTAGTTTCAGCCTGATGAGGTCGTTTATAAAGGTCAGAAAGAGTAAGTATCCATGCTTCATTTTAGAAGTGTAATTCCCGTCATTTTTTATGAAATGTTTGTATGAATCGATCAGGCTCAATGCGTTTTCGTATTTGCCCAGTTCGTAGAGTGAGCTCAATCTAAGGTCCCTCAGGTAATATCGCTGCTGGAATGTCTGGAAATTTATTTTCGATTCATATTCCAGGCATTTTTCAAAATCACCCCGTGAAAATGCCAGGTACGCATTGCTGTAGATCAGCATGTTATCTTTAATTGATGGCTCCAGCAAAACATGGTATTTGTTTATGAATTCTTCGGTCCACGTATACTCACCATTCTGCAGCGCCACACGCAGTACATTACTGTATGTGGTATATCTCAAATATTGATCCTCTGAGAATTCATATAACTCAATCATAAGCTTCAGTGCTTCAAAAACTTCCCGGGAATAAATGCCGCCGCTTTTGAGTGACCTGAAATAAACCGCGTTTACAAGGATCGTGGAAAGTACGAACTTTTCGTTGCCAGATATGAATTCATTTCCGGCTATATTTTGCCTGAGCGATTCTATATCTATGCTGCCTGAACCATCCTTCAATAATCTGTATATTGAGTAATGGGGCAGCAGCAGCATGTAATATCTGTAGTTTTTTTCACTGAATGTGCTGAACAGTCTTTCAAAATCTACCGAATCCAGAACAGCAGAAGTGAATTCAGTTTCCAGTAGATTTTCCAGGTAACCTGCCCGCCAGAAGACATTGTACTGCTTGAACATATCAACCAGAAATGCGGCTATCAGGTCATCGCTTAAGTTCCGTTCATGAGCGAAAATATTCTTTTCATCATTCCGTTGTAGGTAGAACTGGAGCAGTGTTTTTTCAAACTCAGCCTTACGCGAAATCTTATCCAGCTCTACATTACCTTCATCCAAAACCTGGAAACCGCATTTTCTCAGATGCCTTAGAAAGTGTTTATCGAGCCCTTTTCTGTTGAATATCTTAAGCAGTCTTCTATTGTACTCTGCGTCATCTTTCCGGAATTCCGTTGTTACAAGGAACTGTTCTGCAAGCCTGGTCAAGAGATAAATAATGGTTTTTATGTTCTCCCTGTTATACCTCTCTGCCTTGAATATCCTTCTGTGCAGGTCTTCAAGCTTGTGTTTGCTGCTTTCTTGCGGTACGTGCTTCATCAAAATATCGTAAAGCTTCACCACTTTTTCATTCCTGTTAAAGTAAGGTGAATTAAGGAAATCCCTGAATCCGGCAGTTTCTTTAACGGTTAATGAGCTTAGAAGTGATTGAAGAGTATTTGTTGACATTTTTTATAATCTTTTTGATATAGAAGTCCTGAAATTTATGCGATTATTGAGAAAATTTGTATAAAAAGAATAATTGAACAAATATAGCTATAATCTTTACGAAAATATATTCTTTGTATTGGGCCGTGTATTTCGGTTATATTTGTTGCGTAAATCAATAACTTAAATAATAGAATATGAAAAAGACTTATCTGCTGGTTGTATTGTTAACGGGAATTTTCATACTGGGCGGCTGCGGTAAAAAAGAAGTAATAAAGCCGAATGCAAAGTTTTTGGGTACCTACCAGGTAAAGGATATTTGGGGAAGCAGCAAGCCTGAGTTGGGAAGCGGTTCGCTTGAATATGTGCTAACCATCAAGCCAAGCGGTGATAGCGCAGTTGTGATAGATAATGTGAACAAAACGCTGATGGGGGTGACGGCAAAAGTGCAGGGCGACTCCCTAATAATCGATAAGCAGAGTGCAAAAAGCTCTTCGGGGGTCACTTATGACGTTGATACTGAAACAGGTGTGCTAACCGGAAAGAATCTAAAGCTCAGCTTCGGCTATAATGATCTTGACCGGGCCAATATGATAGGATATGTAGTTGTCACAATGGATGGCGTTAAAGACAGCAGTGTATCCAAATAAGGCTAACTCTGCTTTTGCTGTAAAAATAATTCCTGGCTGCTGTAGTCCTTTTCGTAAAACAGACTTGTGCCTGCGGCAACCAGGATCGGTTTCATGAACACATTCACAATCGGCAGGAACATCAGTAAAAATGCCGTACATCCGAAACCGTATGTTACCAGCCTGCCTGAGCGCGTAACTTTGAGCTTGCTGCGGAAGCGCATTTTCTTTCTTGTCATAGGGTAGTCAAGGAAATCCAGCGCGTTGTAAAAGAAAGAAAAGATCAAGCCGAGAATTGTTGAAACAATACTTCCCGCCACGGGGATGAGATTCAGCAAAAAAATGAAAAGCAGAATAGACAAATAGAATACAAGCTTCTGCGCTTCACCCTTTATGCTGATATATGCATCCTCCCAAAATCCCATTTTATGGCCGTCTTTTGTGCCGGTTACTATTTCTTCAACACGCTGTGAAATTTCTTCGTTGAATGGGGCAGTGATGAGGTTCCCCAGCACTGTGAATATAATGTAACACAGGAATAGCAGTACAAGGAATCCGAGTATAAGCAGGGCAGTATGCGCGAACTTCAGCCAGAAGCCGGCATCAACAGCCTCGACCCCAAGCCACATTTCGACCTTATTCATGAACCAGCTGTATGATAAAATAAAAACACTCCCATAGATCAGTAAATTGATCAGCATGGGAGCGATAGAATATTTTATCAGAACAGAATGCGAAAAAAAGAACTTCAGGCTTCTAAACGGGTATGTAAATCCGAAAAGAAAATCCTTCATTTAACTCTTTTGGGATTAAAGTACTTTTTTAACCATAGTACATCAAACTTATCTTTTGGTCGGCCGGTTTTTTTCTTGTTTTTGAGGAGATCATCAAAAGAAATATACGGTTGATTTTTTAGACCAAATATATTTCCCATTGATTTATTCGAGTAAGCCCCGTCAAAATCCAAACCTTCAATGGATGTCATAATATCAATCCGCATTGGAGGATATCCAAGCTGAACGACCTTATCTTGTTCAATGAAATCAGAAGCACTCACATCTAAGTTTCCAGTGCCAAAACTTTCAAGTACAACAAAGATATTTTCAGCATTTTCAGGAGTAGGCTTTATCCAAATATCCAGATCTTCAGTTAATTTACCACGTGAATAGTAATTAACCGCTTGACCTCCTACAATGAGATATTTAACCTTTTTTTCTTTTAATAATTTTAAAAACTCTTTGAAGTCTTGGTATCTTTCCATATTCAAGCATCAAATAGTTATACAAATAATCTTCATAGAGCCTTCTTTTTTCATTAGGCAACAGATTTCTCCAGAATTTCGTATCTGCAATTTCCTGCGCACGGTGACTGTTAAAAACCTTGATCTGAAGTTTCTTCTTTTTCAAAGGTTCAATTATTTTATCTTCTTAAACAGGTTCACAAGGTCAAGCTTCTCCCATGTGAATTCCTTTTCATTCCTGCCAAAGTGGCCGTATGCGGCGGTTTTCCTGTAGATTGGCCTTCTGAGCTTTAATCTTTCCATAATGCCTTTTGGGGTAAGATTAACATTCTTCTTTATGAATGCCGCTATCTTGCTATCTGGTACGCGGCCTGTGCCGTTTGTATCAACATAAATTGAAACAGGCTGTGCAACGCCGATCGCGTATGAAAGCTGTATCATACATTCTCTTGCTACTTTTGCGGCTACAATGTTTTTTGCAATGTGCCTTGCTGCGTATGCAGCGCTTCTATCAACCTTGCTTGGATCTTTACCCGAAAATGCGCCGCCGCCATGGGGTGCTTTTCCGCCGTAGGTATCTACAATGATCTTTCTGCCTGTTAAGCCTGTATCACCATGCGGTCCGCCAATCTCAAACCTGCCTGTCGGATTAACATGGAATATCGTCTTCTTATCAAGCAGCCTTGCCGGAATAACTTTCTTTATCACGTTCTTTAATACATCGGCTTTTATCTTAGCCTGTGATACGCCCGGATCGTGCTGTGTGGATATAACGACTGTATCAACCCTTAAAGGCTTGTTATCGTCGCTGTATTCAATTGTAACCTGTGATTTCGCATCCGGCCTTAAATAGGGCATGAGCTTCAGGTTGCGTTTACGAATATCGGCAAGCCTCTTTACAAGCTTGTGTGAGTACACAAGGGCCATCGGCATGTATTCCGGAGTTTCGTTGGTTGCGTAACCGAACATCATACCCTGGTCGCCCGCGCCGCCGGTGTTAACACCCATAGCAATATCAGGTGACTGCTTGTTAATGGCAGACATTACGTTTATTGAATGGTAATCAAAGCGGTAATCGCCTTTTGTGTAGCCGATCTCTTTTACAACATTTCTTACAACTTTCTGTATATCCACATAATGTGAAGTTGTAATTTCTCCGCCAACCATTACCAATCCTGTTGCGCAGAAAGTTTCGCATGCAACACGTGCGTATTTATCGTGTGCCAGTATGTCGTCTAAGATCGCGTCAGATATCTGGTCGCAAACCTTATCCGGGTGTCCTTCACTTACAGATTCGGACGTAAAGAAATAAGACATTTTTATCTCCTGATATTATTTATTAGTGTTAAACTCTACTTCTAATATTTCTATGATCTTAATCTTTAATGATTGCAGAAAGTTTTCTATAATATCCCAAACTATACTGTAATCAATTGAAAAATACTCATGAACGATTATATTTCTTAATGCTACAATTTTATGCCAATCGACATCCTGATATTTATTGGTCAATTCACCTGATAAGTGATTTGCTGCTTCACCTATAAAGTGAAATTGACTTATCACTGCATGTCTTGTCTTGTTATCTTTCAAGAATTCTGAAATACCCATTCCTTCAGTATATTCTTCAATGTAACCTATTGCATCAGCAATATGCCGTAATCTAATCTCATCATTATTCATCTCTTTCGTAAATCAGAATTTTCTCATCATCAATTTGCGGTTTAATATATTTAGAGAGGCCTCCGGCAGATACAAGGTCAACTTTGGTATTTAATAATTCTTCCAGTTCAAACTGCATTCTGATATATTCCATGCCCACTTTTTTAACATAGTCAAGTTCAACCAAAATATCAACATCGCTGTTTTCATCCTGTTCATTTCTCGCATATGAGCCAAACAAGTATGCCTTAATAACAGGCTTATCTGCGAAATACTTCCTTATCTTATTTATAGTTTCTTCACTCATATTTTGTTAATCATTTACTTGATTCCAGTACCAGCTCGGCAAAATCTTTTACTTTTACTTCCTCGGCTTTTCCTTTTTCCTTCACGCCGTCTGTCAACATTGTCATGCAGAACGGACATGCTGTTGAAATTACATCGGGATTCGTTTCCAGTGCGTCTTCGGTACGTTCAATATTCACTTTCTTGCCGATCTTCTCTTCCATCCACATCCTGCCGCCGCCTGCGCCGCAGCATAAACCGCGGTCCTTGGTGCGCTTCATTTCTTCAAGTTCTCCGTTATTCACCTGTTTTATCAGGTCGCGCGGCTCTTCGTAAATATCATTGTACCTGCCGAGGTAACATGAGTCGTGATAAGTAATTTTCTTATCTATCTTTTTTGTATCGTCAATCTCTATTTTTTTGCTGTTAACCAGCTCGCCTATGAATTCAGAGTGATGTACTACCTCATAGTTGCCTCCGAATTCCTTATACTCATTGCCTATTGTTTGCAGGCAATGGGGACAGCTAACCAGGATCTTGCTGAACTTGTACTTCTTCATCGTTTCAACATTTTCCTTTATCAGAGTCTGCGCGAGGAATTCATTCCCAAGCCTGCGGGCTGAATCACCATTGCACTTTTCTTCAGTTCCCAGAATTGCGTAGTTAACATGCGCCTTATCCAAAAGCTGCGCTACCGAGCGCGATACATTCTGGTAACGTGCATCAAATGCGCCTGCACAGCCAACCCAGTACAGCACGTCGAACTCCTGCTTTTCTGCCGCTACGGGAACTTTAGCTTCAAGCCCTTCAGTCCACTTCAGGCGGTCAGATTGCGGGTAAGCCCACGGCGCGCCGTTATTTTCCATGTTGCCGAATACGGTCAAAAGCTCATCGGGAAAACGTGATTCGCTCTGCACCAAAAATCTTCTCATGTCAACTATGGGATTCACATGCTCAATATTAACCGGGCACTCCTGCACACATGCCATACAGCTCGTACATGCCCAAAGCTCCGCATCGGTTATGTAGTGTTCTGAAACAAGCTTCTTGCTTTCAATATCCGCGGGAATTTCCTGTTTGCCAACAAGCAGGGGAGCCTTCTCAGAAGTCCTTTCCCTGATATCCATAATTATCTTCCTGGGAGAGAGCGGCTTGCCTGTGAGATTTGCGGGACATACCGACGTGCACCTGCCGCACTCCGTACACGCATAGCCGTCAAACATTTCCTTCCATGTAAGCTGCTCAATATCACCTGCGCCAAGGAAAACTTCTTCCTTTTCAAAATCTATTTCTTCCGTATCTAAAGTCTGCGGGCCTATTTTGGAGAGATACACATTTGGTAAAGAAGTGACTATATGAAAATGCTTCGAGTAGGGGAGGTAATTCATAAATGTGAGGATTATTATAATATGCCCCCACCAAAAAATATTGTAAAAAGTAATTTCATTTCCGGCAAACAATCCGGTTAGATGTGAAGCGATAAAATGAGCTTTGTAATACGATGCATATTCAGGATGCACTGCCATCTTTGTGGCATTTACTCCGAACATGCTCAGCATAACCCCCATGATGAGGCAGAGGATGAATGTTGCATCGGCATTTGTGTTGCCATCTCCCTTGAGCCGTTTTGGCTGAAGCACATATCTTCTGAACAATGCATACAATACAGAAAGTATTACAAGCGAGCCGAAGATATCCTGCGAAGCAAAAAATACCTGCGATACCGCCCCAAGCATACCCAGCGAAAAACCGGAATAAACTCCCTGTATAAATGCCTCGAGTACTGCGGTTATGAGTACGAGGAATCCCCAGAAAATCATAGCATGCATAAGCCCGGCAACAGGATCGCGGAAAATTTTGGCCTGTCCGATTCCTATCCCCAGCACTTTCCACACCCGTTTCCCAACATCGCTGAAGCGGTTTTCGCTTCTGCCAAGCATCAAATAAGTACGGATACGGAGTAAATTATAAGTAAAAAGTGATAGCGCCGCAAGAAAAAGCACTATAAATACAATGTTTTGGATATGCATGGTGCAAAATTATTGAAAAATGAAGTAAATATAAAGGGGAATATGATATATAGAGCAATTGTTCAAAAATGTTTGAATTGAATCTCCCTTAATTTAAAAGTATTTTTGTATTAATTATGAATGAATTCAAAGAAATTTCAGATGTAACAGATGTACAGGAAGAGAAAATTCAGGATAAAACTGAATTACCCGTATTCCTGCCGATAGTTCCTTTAAGAGATATTGTCATATTTCCTTATATGATGTATCCTATTCTTGCGGGAAGAGAGTCAACTATCAGCGCGATCAACTTCGCTCTTGAGAAAGAGAAGTATGTAATGCTTCTTACACAAAAAGATTCAAGAGTTGAAGAGGCCGAAGCTGAAAATCTGTATGAGTACGGCACCGTTGCGAAAATTCTGCAGGTAATAAAGCTGCCGAATAATCTTATCAAGGTTTTGGTTGATGGTATCGCGCAGGCAAAGGTAAAAAAATTCAAAAAGGAAAAATTCCTCGAGGCGGATATAGAATATATTTTCCCGCCGGTGGAAGAATCAACCGAGCTGGATGCTCTCATGCGGCAGGCTACAAAGCTGTTTAATGATTACGTAACCAACCACAGGGGAGTTGCGCAGGAATCGTTAATGGCGTACGAGAATATCAAAGAAGCTGACCGCAAGCTGTATTACATAGCTTCAACTATACTTGTATCAATTCAGCGCAAACAGAAGCTGCTTGAGCTCACAACACTTTTTGAACAGTATTACGAGCTTATTGATATACTCAGCTCTGAAATAGAAATATTTAAAGTTGAAAAGGATATTGAAACCAAGATCAACCAAAGTATGCAGAAGAACCAGCGCAGATTTATTGTGCAGGAGCAGATCCGCATTCTGCAGGATGAGCTCAATGATGAAGATGAAACCGATCCTGATTTCATTAAGCTGAAAGATGCCATAGTGCAATCGAAAATGCCTAAGGATGTTAAGGAGAAATCACTTGAGGAATTCCAGAAGCTGAAAAAAATTCCGCAGATGTCGCCCGAAGCTACGGTTTCACGCAACTTTTTGGATTGGATGGTAAGCGTGCCGTGGAAAACATACAGCAAAGATAACCTTCACATTGTACATGCCAAAGAAATCCTTGATGCCGATCATTTCGGGCTGGAAAAACCCAAGGAAAGAATACTTGAACATATTGCGATACTGAATAATCTTGAAACCAGGAACAAAGGCAAGAAAAATCTGCCTGAAATTAAAGCAAGGGCGCAGATATTATGCCTGGTCGGACCTCCCGGTGTTGGAAAAACTTCGCTCGGCAAATCAATAGCGCGCGCGCTTAACAGGAAGTTCGTTAGAATTTCGCTTGGCGGCGTTCGCGATGAAGCCGAAATTCGCGGCCACAGGCGTACATACATTGGCTCTATGCCGGGTAAGATAATTCAGTCGATGCGCAAAGCCGGAACGAATAACCCGGTGATACTTATGGATGAGATCGATAAAATGGGAATGGATTTCCGCGGCGATCCTGCAAGCGCGCTTCTTGAAGCGCTTGACCCGGAACAGAACAATACTTTTAACGATCATTACCTTGATGTTGATTATGACCTCTCAAGGGTGCTGTTCATTACCACGGCGAACGTGCAGTACCAGATACCGCTTCCGCTGCAGGACCGGATGGAAATTATCCAGATGCCGGGCTACCTTGAGCACGAAAAGCTGGAAATTGCAAAACGCCATATCCTGCCGAAGCTGCTCGAAGAGCACGGCCTGAACAGTGAAGAAGTTGTGATACCTGACGTATGCATTAAAAAAATTATCAATGAATATACCCGCGAAGCGGGTGTAAGGAATCTGGAACGCGAAATTGCGTCGCTTATGCGTAAGATCACCAAGGAAATAGTTCTGCGGAAGATCGAAGCGAACGGCTCGGCTAAGAAGAAGGATAACTCGCTTACACTTACCCCAGAGCTTATAGAAAAATACCTCGGCGTGCCGAAGTTTAAAGAAAAGCAGGCTGATAAGGAAGATAAAGTTGGCACGGCAGTAGGGCTTGCATGGACCTCAATGGGCGGCGATATACTTGATATTGAAGTCAGCGTAATGCCGGGCAAGGAAAAACTAACTTTAACCGGACAGCTTGGCGATGTTATGAAGGAATCAGCTTTGGCGGGATTCACCTATATCCGCAGCAATTCCAAAAAGTTCGGGCTTGCAGGCAATTTCTTCAATGGCAAGGAGATCCATATCCACATTCCCGAAGGCGGCATACCGAAAGACGGGCCTTCGGCGGGAATTACCATGACCTCGGCGATGATCTCGGCATTAACGGGGAATCCAACCCGCAGCGATGTTGCTATGACAGGGGAGATAACCCTTCGCGGCGAGATACTGCCTATCGGCGGATTGAACGAAAAGCTGCTTGCAGCTCAGCGCAGCGGCATAAAAAAAGTGCTGATACCTAAAGAGAATGAAAAGGACCTGAAGGAAATATCCGATAAGATCAAAAAAGGGCTGGAGATAATCAGCGTTGAAAAGATCGATGAAGCCCTGCCGCATATATTCAAAAAGAAATTCGTAAAGAAAAAGTAACAGGTTTTATCTAAAATAATTCTGTAAAAGTAAAATGCAGAGTCTCACGCTTTTTGTGGACTCTGCATTTACATTGTGCTATTTCACTATCTCAATATTCCGCTATTTCAGAAGTACCATTTTTTTGCTATCCACAAATTTATTTCCACCGGGCTCTTCTGCTTCGATTCTGTAGAAATATACACCTGATGCATAGTTTGATGCGTTGAAATTGATCTTATATTCGCCTGCATCCTGCACACTATTGACAAGTGTTGAGACTTCTCTTCCCAGAATATCATATACTGCAATCTTCACAATAGTTTTGGTATTTGATATTTGTTATTTGATAAGGATCATCTTCTTAGTTTCTGTATATTGCTGCCTGCTTATATCATCTGTTATTTCCATTCTGTAAAAATATACGCCGCTTGCTGAAAACTTTCCCATAAAATCAACTTCATACTCACCAGCCATATGGTGGCTTTCAACAAGCTTTTGGCTCTCCCGCCCGAGTATATCATATGCAAATAACCTAACAAATGCTGATCTTTTTATACTGTATGGTATCACCGTCCTAGGATTAAACGG
>JACSRQ010000126.1 GCA_014879675.1 Ignavibacteria bacterium | reverse complement strand
GTATGAAAGCTTTTCCAACTGAAGCATTAACACACACACATTTATCTGCCACACTAAATCAGGTGATAAGCCCGGCTGTTACCGGTTATTCATAATGCTTTCTATTTCTTCTGCTTCAACAGGTATTGATTTCATCAGATCTAAATTTCCATTTTCGGTTATCAGGATATCATTTTCAATTCTGATACCTATTTTCTCTTCTCTTATGTATATTCCCGGCTCACATGTCAGAACCATTCCGGGCTTAAGGGGCTCATCGAAACCTCCTACATCGTGAACTGCCAGCCCCAGGAAGTGGGATACTTCATGTGGATAATATTTTTTGAATGCAGAGGATTTTTTATTCAGGTCCTTAACGTCTTCAGGTTTTACAAGTTTCAGGTCAACAAGTTCTTTAGCAAGAAGCTCTTTGGTAACCATATGAATATCAATAGCTGTTTTGCCGGGTTTCATTTCTGCGATAGTACCCTTCATAGCTCTCAGCACAGCGTTGTAAACGTCCTTCTGTCTTTTTGTAAATTTGCCATTCACCGGAATTGTTCTTGTCATATCCGCATTATAATTACCCCAGCCTGCGGCGAGATCAATCAGTAAAACATCTCCGTCATTGCACTGCTTATCATTTGAAATATAATGCAGGAAACATGAGCTTTCACCTGAGGCTATAATAGGTTCATAATCGGCATACTTGCTCCCCCGGCTTATGAACTCATGCGCGAATTCCGCTTCAATTTCATACTCCCATACACCGGGTTTAACGAATTTCAATATTCTGTTAAAGCCCTTCCCCGTCAGGTCGCATGCTTTTTGAAGCAATTCAACCTCTTCAGGGCTTTTAATTGCCCTCAAAGAATAGATCAGCGGTGATAACCTGAAGTAATTATGGATAGGGTATCTATTTCTTAACCGGGCGATAAATCTGAGGTCCCTTGTTTCAACAATATTGGCGGCGCGGTCATGATCATTGGTATTCAGGTACACATTCTCATATTTGCACATTAAATCATGAAGCATATCTTCGAAACGTGAAAGCCCGAGTACCGTCTGGATTCCCGATACACGTGAAGCTTCTTCGGGAGAATATTTTTTTCCTTCCCAAACTTCCAGCTCGGGATTATAATCCCTGATGAAAAGTATTTCTTTCATATCATCCTTTTTAGCTGAAGGATTGAGCAGCAGCACAGTTTCTTCCTGTTCAATTCCCGTTAGGTAGAACAGATCACTGTTTTGGATAAATTTCATTGAACCATCAGCATTAGAAGGCATAATATCATTTGAATTAATGACTGCGCATGAATCACTCTTCATTAATGCCGCAAGATTTTTCCTGTTGCGTGTAAAAAAGGAGCTATTGATCTCTATTTTTTTCATATTCTGTAATTAAAAAATTAACCTGTTTATTTCTGAAAATCCGAATCAGGCGCCCTTTCAGCAGCCTTCAAATCAAAAGCATCAGCTTCTATCTTTGTACTCGGCGCTTTTAAAAGTTATTCTGAACTCTGAACCGCCTGCAGTTACTATTTCCATTTCGCCATCAAGCTGTTTAACAAGCGTTGATACAAGCTTAAGCCCGAACGATGCTGCGCTTTCAAAATCGATATCTTTGCTTATGCCAATGCCATTATCCCTAACAACGATCCAGTAATTTTCCTTGTATTCATCATAAGCTGCGTTAATACTTATGGTCCCTTTTTTATTGCCTGGAAAAGCATGTTTAAGCGCATTAGATACAAGCTCATTGACTATCAAACCCGCGGGTATAGCATTATCGATCGACATAACCACATTATGTACATCGGTGATTATTTTCACCCTGTCTTCAAGTATTCCAAATGAGTGCTGCAAATGTACTGATAGTGTTACCAGATATTCCTTAAAGTTAATATTGGCAATATCCTTTGACTGGTAGAGCTTCTGGTGGATAAGCGACATTGACTGAACCCGGTTCTGGCTTTCCTTAAACAGCTGCTTGATCTTTTCATCTTTAACATAACCGGATTGCAGCTTTAACAGGCTGGTAACTATCTGCAGATTATTCTTCACCCGGTGATGGATCTCTTTCAGCAGGATCTCTTTTTCATTCAAAGATCGCTTTAATGCTTCATCTGCCTTTTTCTTTTCGGAAATATCGTGCTGAACACCCCAAACACTGGTCAGGCAGCCCTCTTCGATCACACCGGAGATATTTACAACGAAGTTCTTCACATGGCCTTCGGCATTATACTCAGAAACTTCGTCATCGATCACTTTATAATCATTCATTATAAATTTCAATATCCTGGAATTACCTTCCGGATTCTGATACTTCAATTCGTTTACATTTTTACCTATAATGTTTTCCGGCAAATCTTCATACATCTTTGCGAATACATGGTTGCACTCGGCAATGTAAACATTTTTTAAAATGAGGTTCACCTGTTCATCGGCAGCCAAAGTTAATGCTATAGGCTTTCTGAATTCCAGTCTGAATATCCCTTCAGAGCTCTGCTCTACAAAATTCCTGTACTTTTCTTCGCTTAAGCGGATCTTTTCCTGGTTTTTTTTACTTTCGGTTATATCGGTAGCTATACCCAGAACCGCCCTTTTACCGTCAAAATCAATTATCTTTGCAGAATAATTCAGCCATCTTTCGGAACCATTCTTTGCAATGATCTTCATTTCATAATTTGTCGGTACATCTTCGCCCTTCTGCCTCTTCTCACCTCTTTCTTTAACAATACCTTTAAAATCCGGGTGAACCAGGTCCCAGAAGTTCTTTTTCATAAGCTCATCTGTTTTGTAACCTGTTATTGTTTCAGAGAATTTATTGGCGAAAACAAAATGGTTATCCTGAAATATTACCACCTGCGCAGGCATAGATTCTGCTACTGCCCTGAACTTTTCCTCGCTCAGCTTAAGCTTCATTTCAGCATCACGCTTCTGTGTTACATCACGCTGGATACCCATATAACCTGTAAACAATCCGTTGCTGTCATAAAGGCAGTAATAGTCTCCTTCGATATAGATCTTCGAGCCATCAGGCCTTGAATAATACTCTTTAACATGAGAGCTGCCGTTATTCAGAAATTCGAACCATCTTTTCCTGGCTTTATCCAGATCATTCCTGTAAAAGTTTTTCATAACAACATGCGAAATTTCGCTCTCAGTCATCCCGAATTGCTCGCAAAGCGGCTTGTTTACTCTTACTATCTTGATTTCATCCAGGATAAATTCAAGAAGCTCAGCTTTATTTTCTGCATTTTTCCAATCAACCTGGTTACCCAGCTTGGCAATATAGATGCCATCAAGGGTCTGAGTAAACAATGCATCAAGGTATTGCTTGGATTCACTTAATATCTCCTCATAATCCTTCTGCTTGTTAATGTTAAGGTAGATCTGGTTAATGGCAAACGGTTTTCCTGAAGCGTCCCTATCCGCGTAATGATAACTATCAAGCCACATCACTTCGCCGCGTTTGTTTATGATCCTGTAAACCAGATTCTTAATTCCCTCGCTTCCGTTTTTTATCCATTCTGTATATTCATTCACCAGCTTTTTCCTGTCGTCCCGGTGGATCATAGCGGCATACTCTTCATCGCTTAGGTTATTAAACTCTTCAAGTGTATAACCCGATTGTCTTTCAAACTCATTGTTTACAATTTCATACTTGTTCGAGCTTACAAGCAACCGGGTGATCGCAACCGGAGAGTTGTTCATCAGGTTGCGGTATTTGCTTTCGCTCTGGTTGAGTGCGCTGAATATCCTGCCATTATCATCCAGCTCTGTTACAACAGCTATCAGCTCATCGGTTCCATAAGGCTTTATACTTGCTTTATAGTGTATCTTCTTGTTCCCGCTTAGCACAAAAAAACTGAATGTAACTTCTTTGTTCCCGTTGTGTGCCGCTTCGGCATTATTCAAGAACCTGAGCCCTAACTCACCTTTAAATACTTCGGCAATTCGGCGGTTAACCGGATCACCGCTTTTCATGTGCAGGCTTTCTGTGCCCGATGGCCTGAACCAGCTAACGATCATTTTTGAATTCATCAGGAATATAGTTCCATCAAGGGAACTTAAGAGTATGTCATTCTTCCTCTGCGAATCCTTTAATATCTCTTCTGTTTCTTTAAGCTTCCTGTCCGCTTCGAACCTGTAAAGCGCCAGGCGGATACATGAATTCAGGTCACGCTCGTTCAATGGTTTCAAAAGGAAGCCATATGGATTGGTTTGTTTCGAGCGTTCAATGGTTTCATCATCGCTGTGAGCCGTTAAATATACTACCGGAATATTATGTGTACGCGCAAGGATAATTGCAGTATCGATACCATCGAGGTCTCCTTTCAGGGTGATATCCATCAAGATCAGCCCGGGCTCAGTTTCTTCGATCATTTTCAGGGCCGCTTCACCTTTGGAGGCGATCCCCACTACATCATAGTTCAGCCTTTGCAGGATATTCTTTATATCAAGAGCAGTAATGGCTTCATCTTCAACTATCAGTATTTTAGCTATCGGCATTTCAACAGGCGGTTAGGTCACTAATTTAAACAAACATTTTGTTGATGTAAATTATGTAAATCCTGTATTTATGAGGTATTAAAATAAGCGTAAAACTAAATAAAAAAACCCAAATATCTTAGTATTTGGGTTTTTATGGAGCTGGCGAAAGGATTCGAACCATCGACCTGCGCATTACAAGTGCGCTGCTCTACCAACTGAGCTACGCCAGCATTAAAACAGAATACGAAAATAGAAATTAATCCAAAAACCTTCAATACACAAATTCACATCTTTTGCTCAAACAAAAGAAATTCCCTCAGATTATTCAAAGCCTTTCCCCTGTGCGATATCCGGTTTTTTACGGCTTCACCCAGCTCGGCGAAGGTCTGATTATAACCGTTCGGCATGAATAATGGGTCATATCCAAAGCCATTATTACCCTTAATATAGCTAATCACATGGCCTTCACAGGTTCCCTCAAAACTGCGTCCGCTTATACCGTCAAACATTGCTATCACACACCTGAAGCGTGCAGTGCGCCGGCTGAATTCCACTTCTTCAAGCTCTGCCAATAGTTTCTCGTTGTTGTTCAGATCATTTGCACCTGGGCCAGAATACCGCGCGGAATAAATACCCGGCGCTCCGCCCAGGAAATCGACTTCCAGGCCTGAATCATCGGCAAGTACCGGAATTTTTACAATATCATATACTGCATTTGCTTTCAAAAATGCGTTCTCTTCAAAGGTTGTACCCGTTTCTTCAATTTCCGGTATGTTCGGGGCATCAACCAGTGAAAACAGCTCGATCCCGGCTCCATCAAGTATGGCGCGTATCTCTTTTATCTTACCGGAATTTTTGGATGCAATAAATAATTTTTTGATCATATAAACAGATTAAAGATTAATCAAACAGGCTAAAAGTTGAGTACACGACAGAAAAACATTTACTTAGCAATTTTGCTTTTGACCCTCACCCCCAGCCCCTCTCCCAAAGGGAGAGGGGAGA
>JACSRQ010000144.1 GCA_014879675.1 Ignavibacteria bacterium | reverse complement strand
TCACCATATTTCAATAAAAATCAGCGAGTGAAACTTTTGTGGGATATGCTGGAAAGGATTATAGCAGGTAACAATACCGGGAAATCCGGCGCTGTGGAGCAGCTACATATATCGGATGTTCAAGTTCTGGAAGCTATCGAGCCGGATGCCGAAAAGAGGAAGAAGATCACACCAGCTAATTTGAGGATGGTGCTTTCAGATTTTGTAAAGCTGGCTGAAGATTTTTTGGTATTGGAGTCTGGTGCTGTAAAGGAATCAGCGGAAGAAATGTTAATTGAGATATGCAGGGATAGGAACCTGCAAAAAAGCTATAGGAAATATCTGCGGCTTGCTATAAAGAAGTGTAATGCTGAGACAAATAAAGATACAGCGTATTATAACAGAATGTATTCGCTGGAATGTGAAGCATTGATAAACGCCCGTACGCCCGAAGAGCAGCAAGCCGCTCTCGGGCGCATAAGCGCTCACACAGATCATATCTGGATGTGCATGAAACTGGATAATTTTATAAAGCTGGCTGCAATTGGTGGAGATTGCAGCCAGCTTGAGTTTTATGAGGAGATAATGAAGTACATAGAAATCAATAAGACAACATTAAAACGACAACACCTTTTTATTTACGAACTTTATAATGACTTATATTACTCTTTACAAGTATAAAATGAGAAAGTTTGCTTACTAAGAAAGTGGATTAATATCTTCACTGAATCTCATTTTTTTGTTTGAAATCGGATGTCTGTATAATAGATAGCCCTTTCTGTTCTGGTAGATATACTGCCGGGAGGCGTGCCACTATTTCCCACCTCCACGCCAATAGCGTATTGATCGTTTGTTAAAGGGAATTTAACTTTTTTCAATATCTTGTTTTCGCTAACGTAGATGGAATCTATAGACTTGAAGATTTTTGCACTAGTCACATAACTTTTCTTACTGTTTCTTATTAAAATATCAAAATCTTTTACCACATAACCTCCCAATTCGCTACACCTTCTATTGGCAATGTCTGAGCCAGTGATAGCTGATAAGACACCCACAAATAGAAATGATGTTGTATTGCTCGGCCTCAAATGACTGTAGTAGAGTCGCGGTATCTCAATATTTTCATCATAATGATTTATCAAGACAAATTTTTTCAAAGTATCATTTCTATCCATTTTGGAGTTCGAAATATATACAGCATATATGTCGTCTAAAGTCATCTTTAAATACATAATTAAGGTTTCCCCGTTTCGAAGAGCAATCGAAACAGCTGAATCTTTTATTTCAACAGAGATATCATTTTCTACAAATTTTAACTTGCTCACTTTCAAAATATTGCCTGTTGAATTAGTATTTTTTTCGTAGAGTGTTGCATCAAATTGCCCAACATGATTGCCCCATTCCATATATTCATAACCATCATATGAAACTAGGAAGTTTTCTGAGCTTAGATCAACATTCGAAGTATTAACAAACACTATGTTACTCATATGTGCAAATTCAGTTTGCGAAAAAGATCTGAAGACAAGAATTAACAATATTGCTATGAGAAACTTAACGTTTTTGAGTTTCATTTTTCCTCCTAAGTTTTAGTAATTCGTTTTTTAGTTCTTTTAGTCTTAATAATGATTTGAATGATTCATATTTATGAAGAATTTTGGAATAATGATTGATAGCCTGTTCTATATAACTTACTGTATCTGGGACTTCAACTTTGTACTTCCTGCACACCTTTATGACTACAAAGATTTCGTAACATACAATTGCCTTTTCTTCGGGTTTTGTACAGCTGTAGAGCAAATACTTCATCTTATTTAGAAATTCAGGCACAGTTACAATAGCGGTTGAGGTTACATTCGAAGATATCCCTAGTTCTTTGCAAATCTTTGACTTGTAATAAATACACTCAGAATAGATTAAGATTAATTTATTGTTTGTTCTTTTTGCGTTACTGCTTGCCAACAGGGAATATCTTATTGCATCAGAAAATCGGCTCAGTTGGTATAATGTTTCCGCATAGTACAATTGCGTTAATTCCAAATTCAGCATTAATTTATTTCTATCAGCAATCCGAATAGCTTTACTGAAATTTTTGATTGCCGAATTTAAGTCATGTTGATTAAGATTATTAATTCCTAAGTTTGTGTATGCACGGAATAATCCTTCCTGATTTAGTATTTTTCGAGCGATTTTTATTTGTTTTTGTATATAGAAACTCGATTTCGCAAAATCGCCCTGCAAACTATTGACAATTGCTATATTTGCTAGACATATCGCTTCCGAATACCTCTTACCTAACCCCTTAAGCTTACTCGACTGCAAAAAAAAGAGGCTTTGTGCTTTTTGATATTTGTTTATTGAAAGATAGCAAGCCCCCAAGTTACCAAGAGTTCTGGCTAGACCACCCTTATCTCCTAATAGTGTCAGTCGTTCTATCTGCTTTTCAAAAAGTGAAATTGCTCTAGAAAATTGTTTCTTTGAGTAATATATTAACCCTAAGTTTCCCAGGCAAGTTGATTCATCACTGTGAGAGTGAATCTTTTGTGATTTTTGAAGAGAAATTTTATACAATCGAAAGGCCTCTTCTAGTTTACCCATGTAGTATAATGATTCTGACTTGTTTATTTGAGCTGTTAAGGCTGCCTTATTGTCATGTTCCGAGACAGCCCATTCATAGAGCAAATCGTTGAATTTAATCGCTTCTGTAAAGTTTCCAAGTTTGTTGTGAGTAATTCCGATGCCGACAAGTGCATTTTTAAATGAAGTTTTAAGGTTTGACTTTTTAGATAAACGGAAAATGAGCAGAAAAAGATTTTCTGCTTCTTTAAAATTCCCTTTTGCCAGCATCACTTTTGCTTCATGCTCCATCAGGTCAAGCTTGTTTCTTAAATCGCCATTTGTGTTAGCTATTCGCATAGCCTTCTTGTAGTATTTTAATGCCTGCTTATATTCACCCTTCAACCTGAAACAATAACCCATTCTTTTCAGGCATTCTATTCTAAAATTACTTTTTAGCTTCCTGTTTTTTTCCAGTAATTGTCCGCATACCTCAATCTGTTTATCCCATTGATCACGGTTCATATAAACATCACAAAGCTTGAGCTGAATTGAAACAGCATTTAGATCACTACTCTCAAACTTCAGCAGCTTTTTATAATATCTTTCGGCGCGGTCATTCTCATAATTTTCACGGGCTTTATCGCCTGCCTTTTCCAGGTACTTGATCGTATTAGCTTCATCACCCGCAGCCTCGGAATGCCTGGCCAACTCATAATAGTGGGCGCTTAAATTGGCTGAATATATTTCTTCGGTCGCGGCGGCAGCCAGCGCATGCACGTTTTTTCTCAGCTCTTTTCTCAATTGCCGGTAAACAATTTCATGCAGCAGGTCATGGCGGAATTCATATATATCGGATGTCAGATTAACCACGTACTGCTTTTCCTCCAGCCTGCTCATTACATCTTTACCTGCCGGCGGTTTATCTGCTTTTTTAAGGATGGAGTTCAGAAGCTTCAGGCTGAATTTCCGTCCCAAAACACAGGCTATGATAAGCACGGCTCTCTCATCTATTTCAAGCCCGGAAATCTTATCTACCAGCAGTCCTTTAACGGATGCGGGAATTTTTATCTGTTTTGAACCTGCATCAAACGACCTGCATATTTCCTCTATATTGAACGGGTTCCCTTCGGAGCGGCGGCTTATTTGCTCAAGGATATTCGGAGATATATTTTTTCTTCCGGTTAGTTTAGAAATGAACTGCTTTGTTTCAATCTCGCCGAAGCCTTTCAGCTCAATTTCAACCAGCCTGCATTCTTTTCTGAGTATCCGCCCCGGCTTGAACGAAGGTCGGTAATTCATAAGCAGGAACGGGTACAGATGAGCTTCTTCTGCTGCAAGCGTAACCGCGCTAACGAAATGATCAAGCGCTGCAAGTGAAAGCTCGTCTGCCCACTGCATATCTTCAAGCAGGATCACCATGGGCAGATTGTTCTTTCCGGCCTCACGCGTCATGTTTATAATGTTTTCGGATATTGTATTTTGAATAAGGGTTCTTCTTTCGGTTGTTATGGCCTGCTTTAGAAAATTTGACTCATTAAAAAATCCACGGAACAATCCATATGGCTCCTGCCCGCTGCTTAAGCAGCCAGCCCTGTAAATGAAATTCTTAGCCTGTAAGTGCGATGCAGCAATGTTTTTTTGAAATTCTGTTACCAGCCGTGATTTTCCAATTCCCGCTTCTCCTTTAATTCCTAAAAGAATAGGCTTATTGAGATCCTTCTTAGAACTGCCGTTGCTAGACGTAACACTTATTGATTCACGGTACAAAGCTCGAAGCAGGTCCAGCTCCTTTACTCTTGCAGTAAAAGGCGCTTCGCCGGCTGAATTTTTGGGCATAACAAACGGGGAAGGCGAAAGGGGTTCTTCAGTGGTTATAACCGGTGGTGTTTTTTTTGAGGGAATAAGCGACTGCAAGCTTATCCTGCTCAGCTTATCTTTAATAAGCATAGAAGGTAATTAGATTTTAAGGCAGCGTTTTCAATAAACCGCCTGTAATTTCCTCTACCTTGTATAACGCGTGATAATTAAGTAATTTAGCGAAATATTTTTAACAAAATCAAGTAATATTTCAGTATCTAAATGCATAAAAAAGACGTGTTTATAGTTGACGCAGCAAGGACGCCAATAGGCAAATACGGCGGCGCTTTAAAAGATGTAAGGCCGGATGATATGGCCGCGGGCGTATTAAAAGAGCTCGTCCGCAGGAACTTTGATGATAAGGGAATTTCAAAAGAAATTATTGAAGATGTTGTGCTGGGCTGCGCTAACCAGGCAGGCGAAGATAACAGGAACGTTGCGCGTATGAGTTTGCTGCTTGCAGGTCTGCCTGTATCGCTCGGCGGTGTTACCGTTAACAGGCTTTGCGGCTCAGGTATGCAGGCGGTGATAGATGGCTCAAGGGCTATCATGACCGGTGAAGGCGATATTATTCTCGCCGGCGGAACTGAATCAATGACGCGCGCGCCTTTTGTTATGCCGAAATCACACGAAGCATTCGGCAGGGCTAATGCTGTTTATGATACGACCATTGGCTGGCGTTTCACCAATCCAAAGCTCGCAAAAATGTATTACCCTTATTCAATGGGCGAGACTGCTGAAAACGTTGCAAAAAAATATAATATTTCAAGGGAGCGGCAGGATGAGTTTGCACTTGCTTCGCAGCTAAAGGCAAAGGATGCAATTCTTGCCGGAAGGTTTCGCACTGAAATTACACCTGTTGAAATTATCAATAAAAAAGAAACCATAGTATTTGAAGTAGATGAATTCCCAAGGCTTGATACAACCATCGAAAAACTCGCAAAGCTAAAGCCGGCTTTCGCCAAAGAAGGCGGATCGGTAACTGCGGGCAACAGCTCGGGTGTAAATGACGGAGCATGCGCATTAATACTTGCATCGGCTGAAAAAGCTGATGAACTTGGATTGCCAAAACGCGCGCGTATTGTTTCATCGGCAGTAGCAGGCGTAGAGCCTGAATGCATGGGGCTTGGCCCGATCCCGGCCGCACGCAAAGCGTTAGAGCGCGCTGGGCTGAAACTTGAACAGATCGATCTTATTGAGCTAAATGAAGCATTTGCGGCACAGGCTATTGCATGTATTGATGAGCTTAAGCTTGATATGAATAAAGTGAACGTGAACGGCGGCGCAATTGCTTTAGGTCACCCGCTTGGAATGAGCGGCGCAAGGATAATCACCACGCTGCTTTACGAAATGGAAAAACGGAACCTAAGGTACGGACTTGCCGCTATGTGCATAGGTGTTGGACAGGGAATTGCAATAATAATCGAAAGGGCTTAGAGGATTTCGGATTTATGATTTATGATTGCGGATTGGTTCATTATTACGGCAATTATAAATTTTAAGAATTTTACATTATTACTGAAAATCTGAATTCCGCAATCTGATATCACAAAGAATGAATTTACCGAACACATTAAGTCTGCTTAGAATACTGCTTGCACCGGTATTTTTATACCTGTTCCTGTCAGATTCTGCAGTTATGGTTGCAGCCTCATTTGTTGTCTTTACCATTGCAGCGCTAACCGATTGGTATGATGGCTGGTACGCACGGAAGTACGGATTCAAAACAAGGTGGGGGCAGTTCCTCGATCCGCTGGCGGATAAAATTCTGACTTCCGCCGCATTCATAGGATTTTACCTGATGAAACAAAAAGACCCGTCATTTTTAGGAGAGGTTGAGTTCATCCCGGTAATAGTATTGATATGCATAATAATTTTCCGTGATCTTGTGTTAACATTCGCGCGCAGCATACAGGAGCTTCGCGGCAGGGAATTCCGCACATCGATGGTCTCAAAAACCAAGACATTCATACAGATGTCCTTTATATTCCTGGTAATTGGTATTATGGCTCTGGCGGCAATCTCAAGCCCTTCATCCATATCTATAAGTTTAATTAACTATTTGCATTCAGATATAAATTATTATATATTGCTTTTGATAACCCTGCTTACCGCAGCTAGCGGAATTTCGTATATATTTGAATCGAACGCATCAGAAAACGAAACAAAGGTTTAAATGGCTTTCAGGCTCATAAAAGAAAAACATCCCGTAAATGAAGAGGTAAAAGTACCGTTCCCCATCACAGTGCTGGGCAGCGGATTCTTTATCGGTTTTATACCAATAGCATCAGGAACATTCGGCAGCCTTCTGGCTTTGGGAATATACCTCCTGCCGCATGTTTCGGAATTCTACTATTTAACATTGATTTTGCTTTTTGTATTTATAATCGGCGTTTACTGCTCAGACCGTATGCGGCAGCGCTACGGCGAAGACCCTTCGCAGGTGATAATCGATGAAGTTGCGGGTCAGCTTTTTACATTCCTTATCGGCTCGGTTGTGTTCGAGCTTTTCTTTCCGTTCAAATCATTTGATCCGGATACTGCTTTTGATACTAAGCTTGTATTTGGCATAATAGGATTTTTCGCATTCAGGTTTTTTGATATTGTTAAGCTTGAACCGGCAAAATATTTCGATAACAAAGATTCAGGCTGGGGCATTATGATGGATGATATTGCCGCGGGGCTTTATGCCGGAATAGCATCAGCGGTGCTTACACATCTGGCATGGTACCAGTTCCTAAGGAAATTTCTTGGTTAATCACGTCGGAAGCCGTTAAATTGTTTTCTCTTATCAGCATATCTATTCGTTTCAAATTTTATTCCATATGAGATCAATAATCTTATCAATAGGCGATGAAGTTCTGATAGGGCAGGTGATAAACTCAAACGCTGCCTATCTCGGCAAAGAGCTGCTTGCACTCGGCATGCCCGTTCAGCGGATAATAACACTACCCGATAGCGAAGAGGAGATAATAAAAGAATTCCGCAGCGCATTCAGGAACTATGATGTTATCGCAGTAACCGGCGGATTAGGTCCAACGCATGATGACATCACCATGAAGTGCGTGGCGAAGTTCTTTAAAAGCAAATTTGTGCTGAACGAAAAAGTGCTGGCTCATGTTAAAAGTGTATTCAACAGGCGCGGAATAGAAATGCCCCCGGCGAATATCGGGCAGGCCTTGGTACCTGAAGATGCTGTGGTGCTTGAAAACAAAACAGGCACTGCACCGGGTATCCTTATCGATAAAAAAGGGAAAGTGTTCTGCGTTATGCCCGGCGTACCCTACGAAATGAAGTATATCTGCACGTCGGGTTTCTTTCCGTATCTACAGAAAAAATACAAAAAGCGTGTAAGGCGGGTAATAAAGAACAAGACGCTGCACACAATTGGAATTGGTGAATCACTGCTTGCACAGAAGCTTGGTGATATTGATAAGATAGTGCGAAAGGGCAAAGATTTTGAGGTTAAGCTGGCATTCCTGCCATCAAACTACGAAGTACGGCTAAGAATAACTGCTTCGGCGAAAAGTACGATAAAGGCAGAGCGCTTGATAGAAGAAACGGCAGCGCTTTTAAAGAAAAAAGCAGGCAGGTATATTTATTCAGATATGGAAGGCTCAATTGAAAAAACAGTTGGCGCGATCCTGAAGAAAAAAAAGTTGACCATTTCTGCAGCGGAATCATGCACAGGCGGATTGCTTACCAGCAAGCTTACCGATATTTCCGGAAGCTCGGCTTATGTAATGGATTCAGTTGTCAGTTATTCCGATTCCGCAAAGATAAGACTTTTGGGTGTTAAGGCTGCAACTATAAAAAAATACGGCGCGGTAAGCGAAGAGTGTGCCATTGAAATGGCTAAAGGGATAAGACAAAGATCTAAGACAATTATAGGCATCTCTGTTACGGGAATCGCCGGCCCGGGCGGAGCGCGTGCCGGCAAGCCGGTCGGGCTTGTGTGGATAGGTTACTCTGATAAGAAAAGTACGTTTGCAAAGAAATTTATATTTACAAAAGACCGTTTGAGAAATAAGGATATCATGGCAAAGATGGCGCTGGAAATTGTAAGACAGCAATTAACAATGAGCGATTAACAATTAGCAATTAACAATAGTAATTAACAATGAATAATGGTCAAGGGCTGTGTACAATGTACAACTGTCAATTATTAGCCAATCCTGTATAAAATGGTAAATAGATAGCAGGTGGTTTGTGATGTTGGGTTAAAGAGATATGAGTTTTTTTCGAAAGCAGCAAAAACACTTAACTAACATTCATTAATAACCTTAAATACTCCTGTTATGAAAGAAAACGTGATTCTCGAAAAAAGTTATATATTTGCAGTAAGAACCATTAAGGCAGTAAGAAAACTCAACAAGGGCATTGATACTTACGTGCTTGTGAAACAACTGTTAAGAGCAGCAACTTCTGTTGGCGCAAATATTGAAGAGTCTCAAGGCGGATATTCAAAAAAGGATTTCAAGCATAAGGTCAATATTGCGTATAAAGAGGCCAGGGAATGTAAGTACTGGATAAGATTGATACTGGATACACAAGTAAACACAAAAGAACAGGAAAAGGATTTTAGAGAACTCCTTAATTCTGCTGATGAAGCCTGCAAAATACTATATGCTATTTCAAACTCTAAATAGATTCCCGTTAATTGTTCATTGCTAATTGTTAATTGAATTTTTATGATAGAAATAAAAAATCTACAAAAGAGCTTTGGCTCAAAGCCGGTATTGCGCGGTGTCAATCTTACCATAGAAGAAGGAATGACAAATGTGATCATCGGAGCAAGCGGCTGCGGCAAATCTGTGCTGCTGAAGCATATCGTGGGACTTCTGAAACCGGATGAAGGCCACATTCTTATCGATGGCGAAGATATTACCAAAATGAATGAAAAAGAGATCTATGCCATCAGGAAAAAATTTGGATTCCTGTTCCAAAGCGCGGCATTGTTTGATTCCATGACCGTTGGCGATAATATTGGTATCGCACTCAGGGAAAACACCCTCACACCAAAACCGGAAATAGACCGGATCGTTTCCGAGAAGCTGGGCCTGGTCGATCTGCCCGGCACAGAAAACCTGATGCCATCGGAGCTATCGGGCGGAATGAGAAAACGCGTTGGACTTGCAAGGGCGCTGGCAACGAATCCCCAATACATTCTGTACGATGAGCCCACAACCGGACTTGACCCGATAACCAGCGAAACAATTGACGAGCTGATGGATACGGTTGCCCAGAACAAGAATCTCAGGGTTACATCTATAATTGTGACTCATGATATTTTCACAGTGTATGAAATAGGCGATAGGGTTGCCATGATGTATGATGGCATAGTTCATTTTACGGGTACTCCGGATGAGCTTAGGGTGACTACCGATCCAATCGTGCGCCAATTCCTTGAACGCACCGATGAAAAAAGGGCAAAGCACTAAATGCATAGATTTAAATTTCCATATTTTTCCGAACCCGTGGAGTTATTCACGGGTTTATTGTTTATGAGGGCAGAACAGGAAAAGGGTGTACATACCGAAGTTGAGTGAAAGATCCCAAAATACTTGTTTTTGCCTGCGTAAATCATGTAACGTCATTACTTTACCATAATCGAAAATGTTCATTTAACCTTAAATTATTTATCATTATTTTTGCTGATATTTCGTTTTAAAAATTATCATATAATAGAAAGGGCTTATAATATAGTATGAGTGAGGCTCAAAATGCTTCAAAAAATCCATCTACCGGCGCTCCTTCCAAAGGCGCAATTTATTTCCAGGCAGTAAGGGCATTTTCATTTCCTGCATCATTGATACCATGCCTGCTTGGCGCAATGCTTGCATTGCTTTATGGTACAGAAATTTCATGGTGGCTGATGCCGTTTATTGCTATCTCCCTGTTGTTCCTCCATGCGGGCTCAAATGTTATCAGCGATGTTGATGACTATAAGCACGGTGTTGATGCAAAAGGTACTTTGGGCGGCTCCAGGGTTTTACCTGAGGGATTGTTAAGCTCAAAAGAAATGTTCCGTTTCGGTATGATACTATTCGGTTTAGCCGTACTGTTTGGCTTACCGATAATATTTGACCGCGGAATGATGATACTTTGGCTTGGTATAATTGGTATCGTAGGCGGATTCTTTTACACCGGCAGGCCAATCGGTTACAAGTATATTGCTTTAGGCGACATATTTATATTCCTGCTCTACGGCCCCGCAATTGTTACCGGCACGCTTTATGCTTTGACCGGTGTATTCTCGCTTTCCGCCGCGCTGATATCAATTCCGCTTGGGCTTCTTGTTACGGGTATTCTGCAGGCGAACAACCTGCGCGATATTATCAACGACCGCAAAGCTAACATCAGGACGCTTGCAACAGTATTCGGCGAAGGCTTCGCAAAGGGCGAGTATGTTTTTCTAATCGCTGGCGCTTACCTTACCGTTGTGCTGCTTGTAGTATTCAATGTACTTTCCGTATGGTCGCTGCTTGTATTTTTGAGTTTGCCAATAGCGCTTAAAAATATGAACATGATAAAAGGCGTTAAGATAGAAGATACCGGCAAAATTGCCATGCTTGATGCATTGACTGCACAGCTTACACTCATGTTCGGCGTGCTGCTTTCGATAAGCATAATAATAACAAAGTTTGTGGGGTAACAGCAAATAACAGTTAGTAATTCAAAAGGGAACGTTCCAAACGTTCCCTTTTTTGTTTTCAGTTTGCCGGTAATATATTAATTTGGGGCAACAACTATATTACCTTTCAGCGGACCGGTACCGTATGCTACACGGTTGCCGTTGAGATCGTTGATAACGAAGCCAACAATATCGGGTGTACCTGCGCCATTGCTGCTGTTATCAGCAACCATGACCCAATAACGCAACCCTTTAGGTGCATTGGGTGAATCGCTTTTACACCTGCCGGTAAGATAAATAGTGGGATTATGTTTACCGTAAGAATTTACCAGTTCAATGCTGGTTGCTTCAAATCCGGCAACCAAAGAATCGCTCATGTTTGCTTTGATCTTGATGTTACCTGTCGGATAGTCCGGCGGATTGAACGATACATCCATAGCGATATCGAAGTTACCGGTTGTGGGTGCATCATCACGGCTATCTATGTGAACAGTTCCTTTGCCTTTTGCGCTGCTGCGGGTTGATACATGAAATGCTGGTATGCTTGGCATAATATTGAAATTAAAGTTTTTGCCTACTTTTTTTAAGGATTTTCGGCTTTTTCCTTTCTTTCCGGGATCAAAATAAATATAGCAAATGGTTATTGTACGTGCAAAGAAAAGAAATGAAGCTTGTGAATACATGATAATATTGTTTTTTATGTTTTCGGGAAGATTTCGCAAAATAAATCTTCTTTTGTGAATTTGGGCTGTAAAAAATTAATATCACTTTCACTTTATTCCTAAAATTTTTATCTTTGAAAAATTCAATAAACTGAGAAAAAATATGAAATATCTGATCTTTGCGGTAATCCTGGTCTTGGCAGGTTTATCAGTTTCAAATGCACAGGTTACAAACAAACGCATCAAGTTCAAAAAGGGAGAAAGCTCGGCAACCATAGAGGGCGGGGTTATCAGGGGTGAACGAGATACTTACCTTGTGGGCGCCAACAAGAATCAGACGATGATAGTGACGATCATGTCAATTGAGGATAACGCAGTATTCCAGATAGTTGACCGCGAGACAGGTTACTATCTTGATGGTGCAGGCGAGCTTGATGATGCAAAGCGCTGGGAAGGCACCCTGCCTTCAAAAGGTGATTATGAGATTGTCGTTGGCGGCACCCGCGGCAATGCGGAGTATACGCTGAAGGTATTTATAGAATAAGAAGCATGCAGATGTAAAAAGGCAAAAGGCAAAAAAATGATTTTTCTTTTTTTTGCCTTTTCACTTTTTGCTTTTTACTTTATCAGGATCATCTTTTTAGTTTCAGAAAACTCTCCGGCAGTAAGATTATAAAAATACATACCCGATGCTAATTCACCTGCATCAAAATTAAAGCTGTGAGAGCCAGGCTGTAATTTCTGATTTACCAGGATTTTTACTTCTTTTCCAACTATATCGTAAACCGTGAGCTTTACAAATTCCTCACGCGGTAAAGAAAAGGTAATAGCTGTTGCCGGGTTGAACGGATTCGGGTAATTTTGCGAGAGTGAAAAATCACGTGGAGTGGAAATCGCTGTTTGCGTCACACCAACCGGAATACCTAACAGGTTCTTTTTGTAATATATTTCCGGGTTTCCGTGCCGAAAATCTTCCCATATAACATGTACAGCAGTATCGGAAACATCTATAGAGGGATTACCTGTTTGCCCGTTATTGGGTTCCGGACTAATGAGCAGATCCGCGCTCCAGCTAACTCCGGCGTTTGTTGAAAACTTAGAATATATTTTGTACATGTTCAATCGCATATCCTGCCAAACCAAAAAAAGCAGCGGGCCGAATGCTATAGCAGAAGGATTAAGCGAATTATTAGTTTCGTTGGTGAGCCTTGTATCGCTGCTCCATGATGCGCCGCCATCAGAAGATCTTTTAAAGTATATCTCAATGTTGCCATCCCTGGAGTCATTCCAAAACAGATTTACCGATTGCCCGCTGACTGCAAGATTTGGAAAGCCTGATGATCCGGGGTCATTAGTCATTCTCTGATCAGCCGACCAGTTGATGCCGCCATTAGTTGAAGACTTATAATAAATTTCAGTGGAAACGCTGCCGCTGATCCAGGCAACATGAATATTCTGCCCGAACGAAGCAACAGAGACCCGTGAAGTTTGGCTGGTATCATTTGTCAGGCGGATATCGCTGCTCCAATTCACTCCTGCATTTGTAGAACGCTTGAAATAAACTTCCTTTGTTGATATATCGCGGTCATCTTCCCAGCAGAGAAAGATGTTATTGCCTGAAACCGAAACGGAAGGATATTGGGAGTTCATCAGGTCTGTTGTGATCATTACTTCGGGCTGCCATGTTACCCCGTTATCGGTTGAGCGGACATAATAAATATCCAAAGGTGCAATTCTCTGGTCAAACCAAAAAACATGAATGGTGGATTGATACAAAGCAATTGTAGGCGCGCCTGAAAAATTGCCCACTGGTGAGAGTCTAAGGTCACTGCTCCATGAAATCCCGCTATTAGTAGAGCGTTTATAATATACTTCCGCATCTCCATCTCTGTAATCCTGCCACACAATATGGATAAAGCTCCCATATGCGGCAATACCTTTATCTGAAGGCGCAAACGAATTTGCGGCGTCGTTCGTAAGTCTGATCTCGGGCTGCCATTGCGCATAACAGATATAAGAAGGCAATATGGCAAATATCAAAACAAGCAGTGCGATATTTTTTTTCATGGTCAGATTAGATTATATATTATAGAAGCAGTACAAAGTTAAAAATGCCCTGCCTGCCAAGCAAAGAAAAGAAGTAGGTTTTCTGACCATGGTTTTTACGAATATTGTTGTATATTGTAGGAATTTCAACAATATTTGCATCAAATTCTGACCACAATATGGGTTCAAGTAACACTGAAATTAAGTTAATATCCCTCTTAAAGACCTTTTCTGAAGAAGAGTGCCGTTTGTTCAGAAAATTCGCGGCTTCACCATATTTCAATGAGGGCCGGAATCTGCTGCCCGTAATTGATATGGTACTCAAATTCCACCCGCAATTTGATAAACCGGGATTGACAAAGGAATTTTTTTTCAGCAGGATTAACCCGGGTGAAGAATATAACCAAACAGCATTCGAGAAACAGCTATCCCGCGCGGCGGCGCTTGCCGGCAAGTTCCTGATGCAGCGCGGAGCAGAAAGTGACACTGATCACATGCTGGCGGCGCAGGCTAAAGAGCTAAGCAGAAGGAATCTTAACGATATGTTTGAAAACAAAATAAAGGAAGCGGAAAAAGTGATTTCGAAGAACTCACCATACGATGTTCACTACTTCGAGACGATCCGCAACCTGGAGGTTATCAAAACAGATAATCTGCTGGCCAACCGGGATTCATACCGCAGCGGAGAGAAATTCTTTGCGCGGGGAGATTATAACCTGCTTGATATGATCACGAAATACATACTCAGCATTGAAGATATTGTGCTGGTATCATATGAGCTTAATATGGATACCAGCCGCAGCCTTGCGGTGAAGGCGTTAGAATTTATAGATATTGGCGCCATAGTACAAATGCTTAAAAATTCAGGCAACAAATTCAGCGGGCTGCTTGAGCTGAGAAACCTGGAACTAACTGCGCTAATGAAACCGGGCAGAGATAGTTTTTTAACTTACAAAAACGCTGTTAAGGAAAATCTAAAGGATATGGAGTGGAGCGCGAAGTTTAATACTTTCGTAATCATGGCATCTATCTGCATAATCAGCAGGAAGTATAACGCTAAATTTTTTAACGATGAGTTGTATATGATAAACCGGATCAAAGTTGATGAGAACTCTTACGCCTTCCGTGAAGAGCTTCACACATACCTGCCGCTTTATATTAGCCTGCTTTCTTCTTTCATCGGAAGGCAGGATACCGCTTACATCGATAAGCTGGCCGATAAGTTCGGAAGCAGAATTGACCCTGTGTACAGGGCGAGCTTCATAAGCTACACTCAAATGTGCAGGAGCTTCATGGAAAAAAAGTTCGACCGTGCGCTTGAGTTTCATTCAGGCATCAGCTATGACCATAACCTTATCCGCATCAATGCGAAGCTGATGCTGATCCAGATCTACTACGAGCTTGGACATACGGAAGAGCTTTTGAGCCTGGTAGATTCCACCCGCAAATATTTTGAAGCATTAAAGAACTATTCAAAAATTAAGCGCGATTCTATACTGAGGTTCCTCAAGATCGTAAAGAAACTGGCCAAGGTCCGTTCATCGGGTACAGGTATCACGCCGGAGGAAGGAGCAATGCTGATACCGGACATCGAAATTCATTTCAAAGGATGGCTGAGAGAAAAATTAGCCGAAATACAAGGCAACGCTTCGGGATAGAAGCCGGATTTTATTTCACCAGCACCATCTTCATGGTTTTGGTGAAGGTTTGACCCTCGCCTTGAGCGTAGATACGGTAGAAATAGACTCCCGAAGCAAGATTTGAGCCATCAAACTCAATTGTATAATAATCGGCTTCACGGTTTTCGTTTAATAATGTATTTACTTCTCTGCCTAGAAGATCATATACCACTATGCTTACCTTTCCGTTCACCGGCATTTCAAAATTAATTTTGCAATTGGGGTTTGAGGGATTCGGGTAATTCTGGCTCATTTCAAACTTGCCCGGCGGATTTACAATTACATCTGATTCAAGTGAGAAATATTCGAAATTACCGTTATAATCAATTTGTTTCAGACGATACTTATATGTTCCCGCTTTAAGCTTTTCATCTTTCCATATATAGCCATTTGCTGTGTTCGAGGTACCATGACCTTCAACAAACGAGACTTCTTTCCATGCATTTTCGTCAATCCGCATTCTTTCAATCCGAAATCCGAAATTATTTAGCTCCCACTCTGTAACCCACATTAATGTTACGCTGCGTTTATCCGTAGTGCCGGTGAATGATGAGAGGCTGACAGGAAGGGCACCCGTACAGATAGAGCCCCCGCCTGAATATGTACCGTTGATGGTGATGCTTGTTGCGCAAACATCTGCCCCTGTGCCAATAACAATTAATGTTCCGGCATCGTATGTGATATTGCTATATGTTTGGCTGCGAAGAACACTTGTGGTTAACACTGCAAACACTATTACAATGGTTTTTAAGATTTTCATTACTACTTTTCGGTTAGTTTTACTTCTTTTAATTTGTTCTGATCTGTTATTAGATCTTCAAGTTTCGCCAGGCGTTCTTCAATGGTTTTCATAGAGTCAATTTCTGATTTCAGCTTATCGTTTTCGGCTTTAAGTTCCTGTATAGCCTTTACCATAACAGGCAATAAATTTCCATAAGTTGCTTCCCATTTCTCGGGGTTATCTTTCAGTACGAGGTTTAACCACTCAGCATTATGGGTTGTTTGAACTTCATCCAGCTCCTGCGCTATGAAGCCCGCTGTTTTTATTTCTTCGGTTTTGCTGCCATCAGAAGTATTGTTTTCATACCATTCACGCTTATCCCAGTTAAACTGGCGGGGCTTTAGCTCGCACACAAAATCGAGCCCGGGCTGAAGATCTGATATATTCTTCTTATCCCGTTTGTCGGAAAGAGAAGTAATAGAAGTAACATTACACCTTAAAGATGTAACTGAATTATTACCAAGAGTTATTTGATTAGTGGCTGTACCTGATGTAGGTTGTGAGTTATAACCGATCAAAGTTAAATTGCTTCCCGAAGAAATTGTATTACCCGAAAGATATCCGACAGCTGTATTGTTGCTTCCGCTATAATTATTTTCCATAGATCTTGTACCCAAAGCGGTATTACCGTTTCCGTAATCGTTATAAAAAAGAGAAGAATACCCAAAAGAACAATTATTGCTTCCCAATGTACTCCAATAAAGTGATGAATTGCCAAAAGCTGAATTATAGTTTCCTGAGTAGTTATTATTCATTGCGGAATGTCCAAAAACTGAATTTGAGCCGCCAGTTGTATTATTGTAAAGGGATAAATTTCCAAACGAGGCATTATATGAACCGGAAGTATTCGAAAGCAAGCTTGAGTAACCAAACGCAGAGTTTTCAAATCCGGTTTGATTGAACGAAAGTGACCTATTCCCAAATGCTGAGTTACCAGAACCTGTTGTATTGCTGGAAAGTGAACTGGTACCAAAAGCAGAGTTAGAGTTGCCGGTGGTGTTCTTCGAAAGCGTTAAACATCCAACAGAAGTATTGTTAGAACCGGTGGTATTGCTTTTCAGGGTTTCCGTTCCAAGCGCCGTATTCTGAAATCCAGTTGTATTGCTGCTTAGTGAGTTTACACCGAATGCGGCATTGAGATAACCCGTTGTATTTAAAGTCAAAGTATTTGTACCATAACCGGTATTATTATAACCTGTTAATGAAAAGTTACCTGAGTTTAAACCGATAAATAAATTTTCCGTACCAAAGTTATGAACAAACCTGATGCCGTTCTTTGTCACTACTCCCCGGGATGAAGTTGATGTGCCTACACCGCCAAGCTCCATATTCCGGAACAATGAAACATTACCGTTTGACTGGCTTAATGAAAAGTAGCTGTTTACCCCGTCTTTAATTGTAAATAATCCTGTTGAGCCAAGCGTGTTGGTTATGTTTTGCGCAAACACACTGCCATAGAATACAAGGCCTATTATTATGATGGATGTTATTGCTTTCATTTGTTTGTTCTTTTTCTGTTATGAATTTTTTCGTTTTTGGAGATGTTAAACCTATTTGATCATTATCCCCGCAAGCGGGATTTCTGATTAAATAACTATCGTTATTTAATCATCAACATCTTTTTGATTTCGGTAAAGCTGCCTGATTCAATTCTGTAGAAATAGACTCCCGATGCCAAGTTACTGCCATCAAAAGATACCGTGTACTTGCCCGGCTGCAGGTTCTGTTTGATGAGCGTTTTTACTTCCCGGCCGAGGAGATCGTAAACTACAAGCGATGTTAACACACCCCGTCCTTCGGACACCCCTCTCGAGAGGGGAATATGAAACAATATTGTGGTTGCCGGATTAAACGGGTTGGGGTAGTTGTTATAGAGAGCAAACTTATCGGGTATAGATCCGCTAGGTATAATTACAGAAGTTAAGGATGTTGTTGTAAATTTATTTTTACCACTCCATACACCCGTACCATATGTATTAGTCCCTTTAACCCTCCACCAATAATCTGTACCCGCAGTCAGACCCGAAACAATTCGTAGTGTATCTGAACTAAGGGAGTCGTTTACAATAAAGCTGCTGAAATTAGAATCGGTTGAAAGCTGCAAATGGTAAACAGAGGCGTATATTTTATTCCATACAAGTGTATCAGTTAAAAGTACTCCCGAAGAATTATTTGCCGGTGAGAGCAGTACCGGCGCAGCGGGTATTTGGGAATATTTTATTGTTACCGAGCGCGATACATTTGAGCCTGAATCGTTACTTCTGCCGCTAACGTATATGTTCCCCGAATTATCAATGCCAAGTCCTGAGGCTTCGTCATAACCGCCAGCCCTGTCATACATAGCAGACCATAACCTGTTCCCGTTCTGGTCAAATTTTACCACAGAGTAATCAAATTTTCCACCCGGGGTGTAGCTTTTGCCCGCTGCGTAAATATTACCTGATGCGTCGAGTATCATTTTATTCAGATCGTCGCCGGAATCGGCGGGGCTGTTGTATGAAGATGTCCATTCAAGATTGCCGGAGGAGTTGTATTTGATGATCCTGAAATCACCGGTGTATTCTGATCCGTTTGATCCGCTAATACCACCCACAAAGATATTCCCTGATGCATCCAGTTCCATTTGCGAAGCGAGTGCGAAAGTTGAGTTTGGTGAAGTATATATTTTAGCGAGTACAAGGTTGCCAAGCGAATCGTATTTAATTGTATTGATCGTTGTTATATCCGCTGCATTGTGACAATGTCCTGTAACATAAACGCCCCCGTTGTTATCCGTTTTAATGATACTGGCCTGGGCGTCATTACTGTTAGTGTTGTACACCCTGTTCCATTTCAGCATACCATCTGAAGCTCTGTATTTACATGTAAAATAGTAAGTGGTAGAAAGTGAAATGGTAGTGCCGCACGATAAGATGTTACCCCTGTTATCAGCATAGATCGAAAAGGGAATATCAGGCGTGTTTACCGGGTCACCGAGAATATCCCATAAAAATACACCCGATGAGCTATATTTATGCATGATAAAAGAGAGGGTTCCGGGATCGCCGCCGGGACCGCAAACATAAATATTCCCTGTGTTATCAAGCGTAACAGCGCGGTAGGAATCGGCTGTACCAACATCATTTGTTGACGCGGATACTAAAGTACCGGAAGCATTATATTTAAGTAACAGGAAATTCTGACCGCCTGAGCCATCGCCGGTATATCCTGCAATAAAAATATTCCCTGACTCATCGGTCGTCATAGCAAGCGCTCTATCATTGCTGTTATATGTACCGTTGAACCTGCGGGTCCAAAGTGTATCTCCTGAAGGCGAGAGTTTCATTGTCCTGATATCATCGTTCGTGCCGTACTTCCTGTTACCTGTTACTATAATATTCCCTAACGCATCAACTTTGTTGTCAATAGAATAATCCGTGGTTCCATATCCACCGTCATGCCAGCTCCACTCCTGAACCTGTGAGAATAAACCGGATGCGATAAAGAATATTATGATGGATGTTATTGCTTTCATTTGTTTATTTATCTACCGTTATGAATTTTTTCGTTTTTGGAAAAGTTAAACCTATCTGATCATTATCCCCGCAAGCGGGATTTCTGATTAAATAACTATCGTTATTTAATCATCAACATCTTTTTAATATCAGTAAAGTTGCCTGATTCAAGTCTGTAGAAGTAAACCCCCGATGCTAAATTGCCGCCATCGAATGATACGCTATACTTTCCGGGCTGCAGGTTCTGATTGATGAGGGTTTTTACTTCCCTGCCGAGGAGATCATAAACTATTAGCGATGTTAACACACCCCGTCCTTCGGACACCCCTCTCGAGAGGGGAATATGAAACAATATTGTTGTTACCGGATTAAAAGGGTTAGGGTAGTTATCATATAGTTTATATACTGTGGGGATTTCGGTTGATAACACAATACCCGTTACAGCGAATGTTGTATCAAAAGATGTATTGGAATACCCGGAATTACCCGCTCCGTTAAACGCATATACCCTGTAATGATAAATTGTATTCGGGCTTAGCAATGAATCAGAGTAAGCCAGCACATTTGCTGTTACGGAATCTTTTAAGATCCAGTTTGCACCGGCATTGGTTGAGCGTTCTATTTTGAAACCGGTTTCATTTGTATTTACATCAAGCCATATAAGATTTATCTTGTTTTGTGCAACAGCATTTGCAACAAGCCCTGTGGGCGCGCTCACTGAATTGAATGTGGTATCATAAGCAACAAACGAATAAACTGATTGACCTTGCTGGCTATAAGCATAGATCCTGTATGAATATATTGTATTTGCGGCAAGTCCAAGGTCAGAGTAGTGAAGCGTATCGGCTGCAACCGAATCTCTTAGAATCCAATTTACGCCGCCATTACTTGAGCGTTCTATCTTAAAGCCGGTTTCGTTGGTATTGATATCTGACCATACGAGATTAATACGAGAATTTGAAACTGCTGTTGCGGTTAAAGAATTGGGTGCATAATGAGGCGGCTGGATATATTTTAAAAGCACTATATCGTAGCCGCTCCCCGTACCGGTGCTGCTTCCCGCAACGAATATTTCCTTTTGATTGTTAACAGCTATTCCCCCCGGTTGATCATATGAGCTTCCGGTGCCATTATACATTTCAAAAACTAACAGAGTTCCGACAGAATTGTATTTTAGGGTGTAAATATCAGTCTGGTTAACTTCCAGATCTTTAAAAGGCCCGGTAACATATACATTGCCATCCAAATCAAGTGTCATAGCGCTTCCATACCCGGAACTTAAATCAATATTGCTGCCCAAATAGAATTTCGACCACTGAAGAATACCGGAAGAGCTGTATTTAACAACTCCCATTGCTTCCCTTCCGTTATATTGCGAGAACGATCCTGTAATGTAAAGATCACCTGAATTATTCACTGCTATATCGCTTGGCTGTTCCCACAGGTTACTAATGCCGGGATATCTTCTGTTCCAGAGGCTATCGCCGTTTGAGTTATACTTGATAACATATATATCCCTGTTTGTAAGCGGGGCTACACTCATTCCGGTAACAAAAATATTGCCGGATGAATCAAGGGCTATGCTGTTTGGATTATCAGAATTACCCGGACCGGAATAACTTTTCAGCCATTGCTGAATACCGCCCGGGCTATACTTAACAGTGGTAAAACAGGTACCGCCCCCGGTAATTCTTAGTCCACAGGTTAAATAAAAATTTCCCTGGGCATCAATTACGTGGTCTCCAAAATTATCATCCATGTTAAGAGTCCCATTTTGCCTTTTTACCCATACGGAATCACCGGAAGAGTTGTATTTAATTGTAACTACATCGTACCCCGTTCCCGTACCCTCGCTTCTGCCGGATACAAATGAATTGCCTGATACATCAACAGAAATTTTTAATGGTACATCGTAACCCGTTAAGCCACCATAAACCTTAGCCCATAACTGGTTACCTGACGGGCTGAACTTGCAGGTTAATATATCCAGATTACCGGAATTATTAGTTTGGCTTCCTGTTAGGTAGATATTTCCGGAAGTATCAACTGATATATCGGTGGCAACATCCAACTGGTCGCCTGGGCCTGATAAAACTCTTGTCCATACAGTATCGCCCGCGGAATTATATTTTAACAGGATCATATCACTCTGCGTTCTGCCCTGCCTGATAACCGAACCACACAAATAGGAATTTCCAAACCTATCAACAGCAACCGACCTGCCGTTATCGACGCTGTTTGCTGTACCGTTATATCTTGAAACCCACTGCCGGGCTACCTGCGAATAAGCCGTGTTTAAAATAGCGCAAAACATGATAAATAATAATATTGTTTTCATTTTATTATGATTTTGAGTTTTCTGAATTCGTGTTTTGATTACCTGCCTCGAAATTTTTTCCTGCAACATAACTAAGGTACATCATGCATGATGCGTTCAGTACTTCATCGGCATTGTTGCGGGTTAGTTCCTGCAGAGATTTTATCAGGTTGTGGGTTTCCGGTTTAAGGCGGTATCCTTTAGCGGTTTTGCTGGAATAATTTTTCATTTCTTTTTAAATTTCCGTGCACGTCTTTGTGCACTGATGCGAAATTACTCATAACTTACCGTGCACTACAAAGAAAAATAAACCCGATCCTGACAGGATTTCCGCAAATAACACAGGAAATCAACCCGCATAACTATAGATTTTTTAATGATTTATATGTAAGTTTGTGGCGTTACCTGTTGACGAATTTTCCGGGAATAATTGATATGGCAAACTATAAAGCGCTTCAGATAATCAGGACCTTCACCAAAGAGGAGATGAAGGAGTTCGAAAAATTCCTTGCTTCGCCGTATTTTTCAACAGGCAGGGACATGATGCCGCTGTTTACATACCTGAAGAAATATCACCCGGAATATAAGAATCAAAAGGCGCTTGAGCTTGATGCTGTTCATAAAGCGCTGAGTGTAAAGGGAAAGAAAACCGGAGCGGATACAACAAGGAAGCTGCTATCGGACCTGTACGGGCAGGCGGAACGATTCTTGATACAACGCGGACTGGATCAGAAAGTTAATCTCCAGGGTACATTACTGCTGGGCTCGCTCAGGGAGAAATATCTATATTCTTTATATGATTCAAAAGCCGGAATTGTTGAAAAATATTTTATACCCGGCGGGAACGTAGAGCCGGATTTTTATGCGGAAAGAAGTTCATTTGAGGCTGAAAAGTCATACTACTATTCACAAAGAACTGATCAAAATAAGTATTTTGAAAGCTTCAACAAAATGACAGACGGTATCGTTCTGTTCATTCTAATGGCAGTATTTGAGAGCATACCGAATGAGATAATCATGAAGTATTCCTATGATCTTTCTAACAAGAACGGGCTGCTGGGAGAATTTGAAAAAGCTATCGATTTTGACCTGTTACTTAAAAACCTGAAACTCATAGAACACGAACACTATAAAACGCTTGCCCTGCATTATTATCTTTACAAAGCATATAAAGATACCAATGATGACGCAAGCTACGTTTCCTGCCGGGACCTACTTTTTGAAAATTACTCAATTTACTCGCAAAAACAGTTATTCAGCCTGTGTATATATCTGGAAGCGCTTTGTATAAGGCGGGTTGACCTGTTGAAACCGGAATTTGAAGAAGAGCAGATGAAGATATATCGGTTTATGTATGAGAAAAAAATTCTATCGTTCACAGATAAAGAGCATATTCCTTTGCCGTTTTTTAAGAATGTGATAATCACTGCGGGATTAAATATGATAGAATGGACGGATGATTTTGTTGCTACCAACCTGCCGCAGGTAGAGCCCGGTAACAGGCAGTCCATTAAAAATTTGTGGGAAGCACGCAAATGTTTGCTTCTGAAAGATTATACCGGTGTAATACAACATACCCACCGGATCGATTTTAATTTTTACCTTCTTAAAATTGAAATCAGGAAATTGTATCTTATGGCTTATTATGAACTGGGATATTTTGAAGAGGCGCGCTCTATGGCGGAAACATATTACAAGTATCTAACGCAGAATCCCGAGGTGGCGGAAAAGCTGAAAGAGGGGAATCTGAATTTTGTTTCTATTTATAAAAAACTGCTGAAGATGAAAGAATCAAAACTCACAGAAAAATTGCATGAGGTTAAAAAAGAGATCGAAGCCTCAAAACACATTATTAAGCGCGGCTGGCTGCTTGAAAAAGCAAACGAGCTTGCCTGATATTGAGACTGTTTAACATCGCCGTAGCCGAGTTTAGAAAACTACAGTTCAAGCTATGCGGTACTGTTACTAGTTATTTGCTATTTGGTATTTGTTATTTGATTCAAATTTTTCCCTGCTTCCGAAGAACAAGATCTATCATTTCCCTCACACAGCCCCTGCCGGCCGATACTTTCGTTATGTAATGCACTTCACTGCGTACTTCTTCAACTGCTTCGGGCGGACAAGCGGAGAATCCAACCTGGTTAAGCAGAGGGATATCGAACACATCATCGCCCATGAAACACAGCTCGTTATCGTTCAAACCGTATTTTGCTTTTATTTCATTGGCAGCTTCGCATTTATCCGAGCAGTTTTGGTAAAGCTCTTCGATGCTCAGCCTTTTGGCGCGCATTTCGTTGGCAACGGCGCTCATGCCGGAGATTATCGCGAATTTGAGTCCGTGCAGCCTGCCGCGGTTTATGCCGAAGCCGTCATGTGCGTTGAAAGTTTTCAGCATTTCGCCGGTTGATGAATATGTGATGGAGCCATCGGTAAGTACGCCGTCGAGATCCATAAGCACGAATTGTATCTTCGAAAAATCTACGCTGTTGATATCTTTCATTCTGAAATTTTAGTAATATTAAGGGTAATTTGGTCATAAATGTTGAATAGAAAAATGTGGAAATAGGGGGGACATTCGAAATTTGTTAAACGTAAAAAGCAGACACGAATTTCACAAATTTCACAAAAAATATTTTTTCTGAGTCCAAAGCGGAGCTTGGGAACGAGAAAATCAATGCG
>JACSRQ010000253.1 GCA_014879675.1 Ignavibacteria bacterium | reverse complement strand
AGCTTTAGATACAAAAAGTATTTAAAAAATCTTAATCTCAAGTAATTAGTGAACTGACATTGTACCATGTATTAGTAATGTTTCATTTGCTGTTGACTTTCGTTTCTTGAAAGTTGTCGAATGCGTTTCTTCTTTAACATCCCGCCCTGCTTGTGTCCAATCGGTAAACGCATATTATACCCAATAATATCACCCAGTCGTGGTTCTAAAAATATTGTGTTTGGTTCTACAATAATGTCACCCCTACGGGGTTGTGATTGCGTCTCTGCGTCTTCGCGGTAAACGCTTTCTGGCATTTCACGCCTGACTTTCGCTTTCTGAAAGATCTCACGTTTCACGTTTCCTGTTTCCCGTTTTTAGCACTTAATTGTTACGATAAAAATCAGTATTTTTGCTGTTATCGTTAAAATGACATTCAAAGTGTGGTCAGAATATCACTTTTGGATAAATAGAGTTCCCCGCTTTCGCGGGGATGGGTACGGAAATGCTGACAAAACAAAGAACAATAGCTAAAGAAGCCGCAATATCAGGCATTGGCCTGCACACCGGCAATAAATCAAATATGACATTTAAACCGGCACCGGAGGATTACGGCATCCGCTTCAAGCGGGTGGACCTTCCCGACTCGCCGGAGATTCCCGCTGATATCGATCACGTGGTTGATATCTCGCGCGGAACAACTATTGCCGTTGGCAATGCCGAGGTTAAAACCGTCGAGCATGTGCTGGCATCAATTATGGGCGCAGAGATAGATAACCTGGTGGTTGAGCTCGATACCAATGAGCCGCCCGTTATCGATGGCAGCGCAAAGCCGTTTATCGATCTGCTCATAGATGCCGGATTCGTTGAACAGGACGCTCCCAAAGATTATCTGGTTATCGAAAACACTATCCACTACCGCGCACCCGATGGTGAGGTTGATATAGTCGCTTTCCCGCTTGATGATTTTAAGGTAACCGTTATGATCGATTACCGCAATCCCGCTTTGGGCTCGCAGTACACCAGCATGTTTAACATGAGTGAGTTTCCCACGGAGTTTGCACCATCGCGCACTTTCTGCTTTCTGCACGAAGTCGAGAATCTGTATGAGCAGGGATTGATACAGGGCGGCAAGTTTGATAACGCAGTGGTGATAGTTGACCGTGATCTTTCGCCGGGCGAGCTATCAACCCTGATGAAAAAACTTGGCATAAATGATTCTGTAGTGCTTGGGCAGAATGGAATTCTGAACAATACTCAGCTCCGCTTTCAGAATGAGCCGGCAAGGCATAAGCTGCTTGATGTTATTGGTGATCTTGCGCTTATCGGCGCTCCTATTAAGGGACACATCATGGCTGCGCGGCCGGGACATAAACATAATATTGAGTTTGTAAAGATGCTGCGCAATCTTTACAAGCAGAACAAGCTGAAGCTTAAATATCAGGCAAAGCTCTCGACCGATGTGATAATGGATATCAACGCGATCAAGAAGATGCTGCCGCACCGCTACCCATTTTTACTGGTTGATAAAGTGGTTGATATAGAAGTTGGCAAGCGTATAGTCGGCGTTAAGAACGTAACTATAAACGAGCCGTTTTTCCAGGGGCATTTTCCGCAAAAACCGGTCATGCCGGGCGTACTGATAATTGAAGCAATGGCGCAAACCGGCGGGCTGCTGATACTGAATTTCTTCGATAGCTACGAAGGCAAGCTTGCTTACTTTACCTCTATTGATAGAGCGAAGTTCCGCAAGCAGGTGATACCCGGCGATCAGTTGTTCTTTGATGTCGAAGTTACCGACCGCAAACGAAATATATTCAAACTGAAAGCTAAGGCTTATAAGAACAGCATCAATGGCGAACTGGCAGCAGAAGCAGAGCTAATGTGCGCGATAGTGGATGAGTAAATAGAGTGTGTAGAGTGAATAGAGTGAATAGAGTGAGTAGTGGTGTCCCGCTTCGCGGGATTTCGCCTGCGGCTCAAAGTAGGTGGGTAGGTAAGTAGGTAAGTAGGTAAGTAGGTGAGTAGGTTAATAGGTGAGTAGTTGATTTGGTGAGTAGGTTGTTAGTTGGTAAGTGGATATTGGAATTAGTACCTGTAGTACGTGAAGTAAATTATGCCGAAAACTTCGGCAGGAATTAAAACATTATTTAATCATAACCTTACTTTTTTGCATCAAATTGGAATTTTTAACCCTATAACGTTATTATAACATACAACATATATAGATATATTTACCAAGAAATCCATAACTTCACCGGGGGACCAGGCTATGCAGAACATCCGCGAAAGAGAATCACTACAGAGCCTCATTGAAGTTCTGAACACCAGGAACAAAGAACTGAGGCTTCTTTACGAAACATCAAAGTTCTTTTCAACTACCCTTGATATAAATGAACTATACGATAAGCTGTTCGACGTGCTGCGTAATATTGTTGATATGCAGGATATGTTCGTTGCGCGTTATGATGAGCCCAACAGGAAGATAAAGTATATTTATCTCCGCAGTGTGCTGGAAGAAAAGAATATCGATGTATCGGGAATTCCGGAAATACCGCTTGCGCCCGAAGGCAAGGGAATACTCAGCGAAGCGATCCGCAAGAATGATACTGTCGTAGTTGATGATTACCAGAAGCGGCTGCAAAATTCATCCGTGAAATACCATGTAACCAACGAAGGAGATCTTTCGGAACAGGACATGGGGAAAGAGTATATCATCGAAACGGCTATGATAGTACCGATAAAGCTCAATGGGAAGATACTCGGCTTTATAACACTGATGAGCAAAAATAAAAATGAGTTTGATGAAAGCAATCTGCACTGGATCGAGACGGTAGTAAACCAGGCAGCAATTGCAAACAAAAATGCTATTCTCTTCAGCGAAGTAGTTGAAGACGCCAAGCAGAAAAAGAATCTTGAGTGGGAATTGAAAAAAGCATCAGGTGAGCGTGAATCGCTGAGAAGCGAAGCTGCCGGCCGGGTACGGGAGAACATGAAAACGATCTCCTCGCTGCTGCAATTCCAAAGCGATTACATAAGGGAGCCGGTATATCTTGAGTATTTCAAGATGGCGAAAACCCGCGCACATACATTGGGTTTGATCCAGGAAAAACTGTATTCGCTTGATAGCGTAAATGAAATTAATTTCGAGAGCTTCCTTGGCTCGCTTATTCCGAACCTTTATAATGAATTCGAAGTGGATTCAGTCAGGGTTTCAACATATATCAATGTGAAGGATGTAAACTTGCCGATGGAAAAGGCAATAACGTGCTCGCTTATAATCAATGAACTGGTAAGTAATGCGCTTCTGCATTCATTCCCCAATAAGAAAAAAGGGAATATTACAATTGATATGCACGAGGAAGAAAAAGGGAAGTATTACCTTGCCGTTAGAGATAATGGCATGGGTGTGATATCGGCCCGCGGCAAGCCGCATTCATTCAGTATGGTGCTGGTTGGCATGCACGTTAAGAATATGGGCGGCACATTTGAAGTTGACAGGAAAAACGGTACCAAGGTAACTATCAGATTTAAATAAATAAGGATTTGTTGATTGAGATTCAGAAACAAAAAACAAACCCCTCTCCCTAATCGGGGGAGGGGTTTTCTAATATTCTCTTATTACTTTTCCGACGTGTTACTACTTTTATAAATAATTATTTCTTTTCAAATCTCTTTTGTGATGCGTACAGATCTTCAATTATATCTTCCGGAATTGGCTGTCCTTCATCAATTTTATAATATGCTATATGTATGTGTGTCTTGCCGTGTATAGCTTTGCGGCCGGTTCTGCCAGTGGTACCAACAGGTTCTCCGGCTATAACCAACTGGCCCACCTGCACCGTTACGCTATCTAAATGCGAGTAGTAAAATATAGCTTTTGATTCAGGGTCGAACAGCTTAACGTAGTTGCCGCTGCGAAGGTAATCCTGCCTGAACCATGTTCCGTATGTTGAGAGTACAATACCTGTAGCCATTGCGGTTGCATACACCGGCAAGCCGGTTGAGTCTTCTACGCTGTTACTATCTTTATCGAGAATAAAAATATCATGCGCCGGATGCCCTTTAAACTCACCGCCCTGGAAATAGTCGAACCTCTCGTCTTTGTAATCCTTGCCGCCGGTGCGGTAGGAGGTCCATGTATATCCGCTCATTGGGAAGACCCACTCGCTGCGCTTCGTACCGGGGATATCGCGCATTTTGAAATTCTGCACTCCCTGCTTAACGTACAGTTCTATTGAGTCGCGGGCATCATCAGGATCTATCTTTCTATCCCTTATAAGCTGATCGGTTTTGTGCCATCTATCGAACACAGTAAGTTCCTGTGCAAATGCTGATGAGATCAAAACAAAAAAGATGAACAAAGTGTAAAATGAACGGAATTTCATAAATAGGATTTTATGTTTGTTAAAAGTTTACTATTCAAAAGCGCCGGCGGCAATTTCTTCTTTGATTACTGATTTATCTTTATCAGTTATCCTGCGTTTGCTGCTTGGTGTTTCTTTGAGTTTATAGTATGCAAGCACTGAGCCTGCGGCGAGTATTACTCCGCTTAAAACGAATACAAAATTAATACTGGTATACGAAGCAATATACCCGCTTGATATTGGGCCTATCAGATTTCCAAACATGGTGAAGCTGGATGCAATTCCCATAATGCCTCCCTTTTTTTGCGCGGGAATGCATTTGTTGATGAAAGAAAAAAGCGATGGCATTACTCCGCCAATGCATAAGCCAAGCAGCGCGCGTATTGGCACAAGCTCCCAAATCCCGGTTGTTACAACGTGCAAAGCATATCCAACTCCGGCTCCTACCATCGCAAATATAAGATTTTTCCTTATCTCTCTCCTGTCATTTAGCTTACCCCAGAATGAAGATGAGATAACCTGGAAGAGCCCGACCACACCAAATATTGAACCTGTAATTGTGGCAAGATAAGTCAAATCTGATACTCTTCCTTCAATGAAAAGTGCGAATAGCGGCTGCACCATAGATATAGCCGCCGCGGAAATTATCAGCAGCACTATGGCATACTTTAGGCGGGTATTTTGAAGTACGAACCTGTAGTTATCCCATATGTCAGTCTCTTTATTCCTTGTTATGTTTGCTTCCTTCACAAACAGGAAGACAAGTATCCCGCTTACCAGGCACATTACTGAAGTTATGAAAAATACATTCCTGTAGCCGAAAGTATCAGCAAGCAATCCGCCCACGAAAGGTCCAAGCAGGTTGCCTGCGGCAGTTGAGCTGGCAAGGAATCCGATGGCATAGCCTGAGCGCTCTTTGGGTGTATTTGAAGAGACCAGCGCAAGCGCCGCGGCTATGAATCCGCTAAGAGCTCCCTGCACCATTCTGAATATAAAAAGCTGCACAACATCCTGTGAGAGCCCGATAAGGAATTGTGATACTGCAAGCCCGAATATAGCGCGCAGCACCATTTTCTTTTTCCCAACGCGGTCACCCAGCCAGCCCCAAACAGGTGTAGCAATGAAAGCGGTAATGAACACGCCTGATGCGACAAGTCCGCTCCACCTCTTTACTTCGGTTATATCAGTAACGCCAAGATCTTTAACGTATAGAGGAAGAAAGGGTATCACCATGCTCATT
>JACSRQ010000091.1 GCA_014879675.1 Ignavibacteria bacterium | reverse complement strand
AAGTAAAACTCGGCTCAATGTGTTTAGCTTATACCTGATTTTTGTTTTTGGATTAAATGGATTGGGGTAATTTTGTAGTAATGAAAATTCCATTGGTATTTCAGTCAGCCTATTTTGGAGCAACCAGTTTTCTCCTGCGTTGGTAGTTTTATATAGTAGTCCTCCGGGATTGATTTGTCCAACAATCCACCCTGTAAAATTATCAATAAAATCTACATCAAACAAAATTGAAGTATCAACAAGTATATGTTTTTCCCAATTTTTCCCGGCATTTGTTGTCCTTAACGCTAAACCTCCATTTCCTACTGCAATCCCAAAATTGGTATTTAAAAACTTTATTTGATGAAGTGCGTCATGGTCCGTATTGCAATAATTTACAAACCAACTATTCCCTGCATCAAGTGTTTTTAATATTAAACTACCGCCCGTTGTCAATTTACCCGCCGAATAAGCAGTCATTGAATCAATTAGAGTAACTGAGAACAAGTAATAGTCTTCATAAATCCTTTTTTCAATAGTATTACCTCCATTTGTGGTTTTATATATTATTCTATTTCCGACAACATAGCCCAAATTTCCATTTAGAAAAGCAACTCCATACAAATCGAGATTTGTATCCAAAGGCAGAGGCGTCCAATCATATCCTCTGTTTGTTGTCTTTAGGAAAATTGGATTGAAAAAACCGGACCCAATCGTGTACCCAGTAGTCTCATTTACAAAATATGTCTCGCCAAGTCCGCCACTGTAATTATTATAGACTTTTAACCAGTCATATCCGCTGTTCGTCGTTTTGGAGATGATACCGGTATTTCCGGTTACTATAAAATTGTTGAAATCTAAAACGAAAATGTCTAACAGGTATGAATTTGTGAATATCGGTATTGTCGTCCAATTATTTCCACTGTCAGTTGTTCTTAATAGTTCACTCTCAAAATTGGAATTGCCACCTGCAACGAACCCTGTTTGTTGATTAATAAAATGTACTGCTCTGGGTCTGTCCATGAAGTTCCCGTCAACAACCTGTTGTGCCAAACAACTAAAGCTTGAAAATAAGATGATTATCATGATTAATGACTTTTTCATTTTGTTATTACTGCAAAAAGCGCAGTCATCTTAATTGTTATTTGTTATAGACATAGTATTTTATTAATGAAAGGGACTTCATTTTCTTGCAAAAAGCCTTAAAAACATTAAGGAAGCCCATTTGCGAATAGATTTGATTAATACAAATATAACACTACCCCCCCCCCCTAAAACTATGACGCAGGTCATAAAATTCACGCGGTTCATTGCTTAAAAACATCGGTAGTGAGGAATTATAAACCTGCCAGGTTTGAGCATCGTGAATTCTGAATACCCCCGTTACTAAAACCTGGCAGGTCTATACAAACACTCTCGTATATATTCCGTTGGGGGGCTGTGTTTTAGCCCACGGATTTATCCGTGGGAATACTGAACGATGAAATCCGATGAACCACTTCAGCGGTTTCAAACCGTTGAAACGGTTATTGGATCTTCGGTGCTGAATCAACCCCACGACTGAAGTCGTGGGCTATTCGATTTGTCCATGGGCTACGTCCGTCGCTATGGTATCCCGCCCATCGGGGCATTGTTTAGCTTATAAAAAAAAGGAAGACTGTTTGTCTTCCTCTTTTTTAAAATGTATGTTACGCGGGAATTACTTTCCGCCGTTGAGAATGCTTTTGATCACATAACCTGCCATTTGCGGATTTTCCTTAAACCTGCGGATGGAATACTGGTACCAATGCGTGCCAAACGGAATGTATATCCTCATCCTGTGGCCGTCTTTCACAATCTTATCGCGCATGCCTTCCCTAACGCCAAGCAGCATCTGGAATTCATACCTGTCCTTAGGTTTCTTAAGCTCTTCGATGAGCTTATACGCGCCATCGATAAGGTATTCATCATGTGTGGCAATTCCAACATAACTGTCTTTTTCAAGCATCAGCCTCAGCACTTTCAGATAATTATCGCGCACTTCCTGCCTGTCCTTATACGCCACTTCTTCCGGCTCAACATAAATACCTTTGCACAGCCTGAAGTTCGTTCCGCTTTCAATAAGTTTTGCGGCGTCATCGTACGTTCTGCGCATGTATGACTGCAGCACGATACCGCAGTTGCTGTAAGTTTTGCGCGCCTCGGTGAAAATATCGATCGTCTCACCGGTAACGGATGAATCCTCCATATCGATTCGCACAAAAATATTCTTCTCTTTTGCGGCGGCGAAAATTTCCTTAACATTCGCCAGGCAGAAGTCATGATCCACCTTCAGCCCGAGCGATGTAAGCTTTATCGATTGGTTCGAGTTCAGCTTATGTTTATCAATTGCCTTCAGCACTTCGAGGCATTCATTTTTTGAGCGTGTCGCATCTTCTTTTTTGAACACATCTTCACCAAGCACATCGATGGTTCCCATGATACCTTTATCATTCAGCTTATTTGATGTTGCTACGGCATGGTCAAGGGTTTCGCCGGCTATGTAGCGGTTAGCGAATCTCCTCACAATACCTTTCGGAACAAGCGGCAGGGTGCCTACTACTACTTTATTTATTATACCCATTTGATTTAGTCTGTAACCCGATTTAATTTGAAGTGTAATTTATAGCTAAACTTCTATCTGCATCCCTGACAACTACGCAGTAATGAAAAAAAGGGAACAGCTAAACTGTTCCCTTTAAACTTTATAACTCGCTGATATTTCTTCTGCCGGTAAAACCATCCGGAATTGTATGCCAGTAATTGATATCGCCTTCACCAAACTTCCAGCAGAGGTAAACTTCCTCGCCGTTATTGCGCAGGTGCGGAAAATCAACCAGCCCGCGATCGATACCCTTAACCATCACACCGCTTTTATTCATACCCCTGATAATATCTATCAGCCTTTCCATTTCTTCCGGGAAAACGCCGCTGCCATTAGGACCGGATCCGCCCAGGTACTGGTGGTTGTAAACATCATAGCCCTTATTATCAAGCTTTCGCTTTAAGGACATCATTTCTTCTATTAAGGGCCTGATACTATCCAGCTTTTCATTCGCTTCTTCAAGTGTAAAATGTATCTCGTGCTGGTAATTCATAAGTTTTCAATTTAGTTAAAGGTTTATTTTACAACTATATTCACCAGTTTATTTTTTACAACAATTTCTTTTATTATCTGTTTGCCGTCAAGATACGTTTTCATTTTTTCATCGTTCTTTACGGTTTCCAGAAGCTTCGCTTCTTCAAGGTCATTTTCAACATCAAGCCTTACGCGTATTTTGCCGTTCACCTGTCCGACAATTGTAATAACGCTCTTTTCGATCTTTGAGGCGTCATACTCCGGCCAGCTTTCATATGTGATAGTACCCGTATTTCCGCCCAGCCGATGCCAAAGCTCTTCGGCAAGATGCGGCGCAAACGGTGCAAGCAGCTTCACCAGCACGATGATATTTTCGCGCGGTATAACTTCAAGCTTCGAGATCTCGTTCATATATATCATCAGCTCGCTCACGCATGTATTGAACTTCATATCCATATCTTCGATATCATCGGTAACATTCTTTATCGTGCGGTGCATAATCCGCTCGGTATCGCCTTCGGGCTTAACATCTTTAATTGCGCTGTTAACATTGCCGTTCTCATCAATAATCAGGCGCCATATCCTGTTGAGGAAACGGTACACGCCTTCGATGCCGTTGGTTGACCATGGCTTCGATGCAGAGAGCGGCCCGAGGAACATTTCAAACAGGCGGAGCGAATCCGCGCCGTAGCCGTTAATAACTTCATCCGGATTAACAACATTGCCCCGTGATTTTGACATTTTGTTCGAGTCTTCCCCAAGTATCATTCCCTGGTGGTACAGCCTCACAAAAGGCTCGCGGGTTGATACATAACCGAGATCGAACAGCACCTTATGCCAGAACCTTGCATACAGCAAATGCAGCACTGCGTGCTCGGCTCCGCCGAGGTAAAGGTTAACAGGCATCCAGTATTTTTCCTTCTCTTTGCTAACAAACTCTTCTTCGTTGAACGGGTCAAGGAACCTGAGATAATACCAGCAGCTTCCTGCCCATTGCGGCATGGTGTTGGTTTCGCGTTTTGCAGGCAGGCCCGTTTCTTTATCGGTAGTGTTAAGCCATTCCGGTATTCCCGCAAGCGGAGATTCACCCGTGCCAATTGTTTTGTAATTATCAACTTCGGGCAGCATTACCGGAAGATCTTCTTCGGGTACAAGCTTAACCGTGCCGTCTTCGAGATGTATCACGGGGAATGGCTCTCCCCAGAATCTTTGCCGTGAAAACAGCCAGTCGCGCAATTTATACTGCACGGTTCCTTTGCCAAGCGAGTTAGCTTCAAGCCACTCGATAACTTTTTTCTTCGCCTTCTCGGTCTTAAGCCCGGTTATGAATCCGGAATTTACTGCAACGCCTTCTTCGGTGAATGCTTCCTTAGTAATATCGCTTGTCAACGTTCCTGCGGGTTTAACAACTTCAACTATTGGAATGTGGAATTTACTTGCAAACTCCCAATCACGTTCATCATGTCCGGGTACAGCCATAATGGCGCCTGTTCCGTATCCCATAAGCACATAATCGCTTATCCAGATGGGTACTTCTTCGTTGTTCACAGGATTGATCGCATACGCGCCGGTGAATACACCCGATTTATCTTTTTCCAATGCCTGGCGCTCAAGGTCAGACTTATGCTTTGCATTCTCTTTATAAATATCAACCGCAGTTTTGTGTTCAGCCGTGGTTATCTTATCTACAAAAGGATGCTCTGGCGCAAGTACCATATAGGTAGCGCCCCAGAGAGTATCCGGACGTGTAGTGAAAATCTCAAGAGTAAGTACCCCACCTAAATCCTCCATTTCGGCACCTGCCTGGGAGGGGTTCTTTATCTTAAAAGTAACTTTCGCACCTTCGGATCTTCCGATCCAGTTACGCTGCATTTCTTTTGTGCTCTCGGGCCAATCCAGCATATCAAGATCTATCAAAAGCCTTTCGGCATACTCTGTGATCTTCAGCATCCATTGCTTCATTGGACGGCGCACAACAGTGTAGCCTTTTTCTATCTGCTCGGGCACTTCTTCATTTGCAAGCACTGTACCAAGCTCCGGGCACCAGTTAACGGCAATTTCTGCCTGGTAAGCAAGTCCTTTATTATAGAGCTGCATGAAGATCCATTGTGTCCATTTATAATATTTTGGGTCAATGGTTGCAACTTCTCGGTCCCAATCAAACGAGAGCCCTATTGATTTAAGCTGCCGCTTGAAGTTATCGATGCTTTTCTGCGTGGTAATGCGCGGATGAATTCCTGTTTTGATAGCATACTGCTCGGCAGGGAGTCCGAAGGCGTCCCATCCCATTGGATGAAGCACATTGAATCCCTTCATTCTTTTATATCGCGCTATGATATCTGTTGCCGTATATCCTTCGGGATGGCCAACATGCAGCCCTTCGGATGACGGGTACGGGAAAAAATCCAGCACGTAATACTTGGGTTTGGAGTAGTCTTCCGCTGCCGCAAAAGTTTTGTTTTCATCCCAAAACTTCTGCCATTTTTGCTCAATTTCTGTAAAATTATACTTCATATCTTACAAAATTACGAAATTG
>JACSRQ010000250.1 GCA_014879675.1 Ignavibacteria bacterium | reverse complement strand
CAGTACCATTTTTGGTTTCTGAATCCTTATTTACAAAATAAGGAGATTGTACTTGTTTATTAAGCAGCCTTATTTTTAATGGCAGATCACATCCTGTGTTGAATCCGGCTTGTGTTCGAGTTTTGGACTAACGTAGGGAATCCCCAAATTCAATCCCCTTAAAATAAAAATTAGAGCCAGTATCAGTGAAAATGCCGGAAGGAGCTTTGTAAGCTTCTGGCGAAGGTTTAAGTTAATAGCGCCGCCTATAAGCGAGGTGCCGAGCATTACAGGAATTGTACCCAGCCCGAACATAGCCATGAACATCATCCCGTTAACCGCGTCACCGAGCGCTATTGCGCCTGTAATGCCGATATAAACGAAGCCGCAGGGGAGCAGGCCGTTCAATATGCCTATCATAAGCATAGAAGCCTTAGAATGCTGTTTGAACATTTTTCCGAAATATGCCTTCAAAATACCTACCAGCTTGTATAATCCCAGCATGTTTGATATTTTCAGGCGGTAAGATGCGGGGGTTAAGACTGTCAACAGAATGAGTACTCCAAGTGAAATGGAAATAATTCTCTGCAGCCCGAACATCTCAAGGCGTGAGCCGAGAAGTCCAAAAAGCAGCCCCAAAAAGGAATAAGTTATCACCCTGCCGATATTATATAGTGAACGTGATAGAAGCATTGAATTACTACGCGGCAGTGCAAGCGCTATCGGTCCGCACATTCCAATGCAGTGAAAGCTTCCAAGCAGCCCAACCAAAAACCCCGTTAATAATTCCATTTGCTTTTTACTATTTGTTATTTGCTGTTTGTTATTGTATCATCACTTTTTCTTCATTAAAATAATCCTTGCCGCCGCTTTTCCAGTTTATCTGAACTTTCCACATGCCTTTTTTTAAGCTCACGGTGCTTACGAACTGCTTACCGTCGCCTTCCGGCTTAACGGGCATCTTAAAATCGCCCTTTGCATCCGATGGCCTGTAGAATACTATTTCGCCTGAAAGGTCTTGGGTGGTTTCTTTTGGAAACTGCAGGTATAATCCGCCTTCAGTTATTTCCAGCTTCAATTGCTCTTTCAGCGAATTGGAGTTGTTTATTTTGTTGATCTGATCCTGGTACTTCAGCTCATTTTCATAATAGTTGGTGGCAACAAGATCAACGTTTTTGGACATTGATTTGTAAACCATCACACCGATACCTCCTACAAAGAGGATGAATACTATTACTATACCTTTTCCCCAGCTCATAATTATTTCCTTTTATTGTTTTTGCTGAATCGGTCCAAGAAAATTGATCCTGGCCGTCTCGAATTTTGATCCGTTCTTATAAACGCCTATTTCCAGCGGTATGTTCATCTGCTTCATCTGATCCTTTGCAAGCAGAACAAGGAATTTTGTTTCCGAAACATCACCCGAAGGAAGTTTGATATCGTTACCTATTACCTTCAGCTCGCCTTCAGTGTTTTCAAGCCTGAGGGTTATAAGTTCATCGTGAAAAGTTTTGTTGGTCAGCTTCATTGTGTAGAGATTGCTGATCTTGTTATCGGGCTGCTCCTGGAATATCATTCCCGGCGCACGCAGAATTGTAACATCAATTGGTTTTCTTGAACTTATAAGCACTGTAAGTACGGTTAAGAGTATAACCAATACGCTTGAATAGGCAATAACTCTCGCTGTTATTTTGAATTTGGTGCGGTTCTTTATATTATTTTCGGAGGCAAACCTGATAAGCCCTTTTGGCTTATCTATCTTCTCCATAATATTATCGCATGCGTCAATACAGGCAGTGCAGTTAACGCACTCAAGCTGAGTTCCGTTGCGGATATCAATTGCTGTCGGACATACAGCCATACACTCTTTACAGTCAATGCAGTCGCCTTCAGTTCTAACTTCGCCTCTTTTGATCTTACCGCGGGGTTCGCCTCTTACGTAATCGTATGCAATAACCGTTGAATTCTTATCGAGCAGTACACCCTGCAGCCTGCCGTATGGACAAACATAGATGCATGAGTATTCACGGAACCATGCGAAAATGAAGTAGAATGCTCCGGAAAACAGCATCATTGCAATAAATCCGCCTTTGTGCAAAGCAATTGGTTCTGTTATGATCTTATAAAGCTGATCTGTACCAATGACCCATGCAAGAAACGTATTTGCAATAAGAACCGAGAGGAGGAAAAATATTGTCCACTTTGAAAGTTTTTTTAATATTTTGGAACCGCTCCATGGAGCAGCATTAAGATTTTTCTGCCTGATATAATCACCTTCGATAAAAAACTCTATCTTCCTGAAGACCATTTCAAGGAATACTGTTTGAGGGCATGCCCATCCGCAGAAAACCCTGCCGAACACTGCAGTGAAGAGTATGATCGATACTATCAGTGTTATAAAACTCAGTGCGAGAATAAAGAAGTCGTGAGTGCCGAATAGCTGCCCGAAAATTATAAACTTACGGTCAACAATATTAAGCATCATGAACGGGTGCCCGTCCACTTTGATAAGCGGCATACCAAAAAGGAATGCAAGTAACGCCAGGCTGAATATAGTTCTGGCATTGTAGAATTTTCCGGCTGGCTTTTTGGGATATACTACTTTTCTTTTCCCGCCATCCGTAACTATTCCTAAGTGGTCTCTGAAAGAGTCGTGTTCAACTAACGTGTTTGAACTTTGCATGATTATAGTTTTTAGCTATAGCTGCTCTAAAAAAAGAACCTTCCCCGCTGTGGATGGCAGCAGGGAAGGGGAACTTGATTTATTTAGCCTTTAGGGTGTCCTTTTTCACCTTTGTGGTATCTATTTTAACCTTTGTAGAATCGATCTTTACTTTGGTTGAATCGGTTACCTTCAATGAATCCTGGCCTGCCGGTTTATCAACTTCAGTCCAAACCGGGCCTTCGGGTGCTTTGCCGTTTGCAGGGGTAGTACCCTGGAGGCTTAGTACAAAGCTTCCTACCTGCTGCATCTGTTTCGGTGTCAACGATGTTTGCCATGATATCATACCTTTTGCAGGTACACCGTTCTTAATAGTTGTAAATACGTTCTTAATACCGCCTCCGTGGATCCAGTTTTTATCAGTCAGGTTTGGTCCTACAGTTCCGCCGCCATCGGGTCCGTGGCAGGGGAGGCAGTTCGCCAGAAATATTTGTTTGCCTTTATCAAGCTCGGCAGCATCCGTAAGTAAAACAACATTGTTTTCGTTTATGAACGCGCCGGTTCTTATCAATTCATCGCGTTTTTCATTCGCTATCTTAACTTCCTGCAGGTATTCATCTACCATAATATTACCTGATCCCAATACATGGAAATCTATCAGATAAATGGCAGCAATCACAATTGTACCATAGAAAAGGATATTGAACCATGGCGGAATAGTATTATTGAGCTCTTTAATACCGTCAAAGTCATGATCAAGCATGATGTCCTTTTCTTTTTCGATCGGGACACCGCGGTTAAGTATGCTTGAAAGTTTCGCGAGGAATGAGAATCTTTCTCGCCTTCTTTCGTATGAATATTTGTACTTTGGCGCAGAAAGTATGAAGAACAGAACAAATAAGAATGCAACAAGAAGGAATACCATTGCTCCGGCGAGCTTCGAATATTCATCAGTTGAGCTATCTTTGCCCGGTGTTGTTTGCGCGTACAAAGCCGCATTCAGCATAAATATTGCTGCGGGCGCTATCCCTCTTTTCAGGAAATTTCTCATTTTACACCTCCTGCATCGGTATTGGTTTCATTATCAAGCGGAATGTTTTCCATTCTTGTAATATAATTTTTGTTTAGTGTGAATATCCATCCGAGGATGAGCAAAAAGAAAACAAAGAACATAATGAGCGTAATTACAGGGTAGATCTCAACTCCTGCAATATTTTCAAGTACTTGTTTATACATTTTTACTTTACCCCCTTTACATCGGCAGTCTTTTCGCCTTTAATATCGATTCCCAGTCTCTGCAAGTATGCGATCATAGCAATAATTTCCTTTTCAGGAGTTGCAGGAGCACCGTTCTTCTGCAGGTCTGCTGCGATTTCCATTGCCTGTTTGTTCAGCTCATCATTAGCGATCTTCTCATATCCTTCAGGATATGGTACGCCAAGCTTGCGCATTGTGTTTATCTTATCTTCAGTTGTAGATATATCTAAATCATCTTCCAGCATCCAGGCATAATTCGGCATAAGTGAACCCGGAGATATCTGCCGCGGATCCTGCATGTGCAGGTAGTGCCAGGTATTAGGATATTTCTGGCCTTCCCTGTGAAGATCCGGTCCTGTACGTTTTGAACCCCAAAGAAATGGGTGGTCATAAACATATTCTCCGGCCTTTGAATATTCGCCGTATCTTTCAGTTTCCGAGCGGAAAGGTCTTACCATCTGTGAGTGACAATTGTTGCAGCCTTCCCTGATATATAGATCTCTGCCTTGCAGCTCAAGCGGTGTATATGGCTTAACGCTTGATATTGTCGGTATATTTGATTTCACCAGGAATGTTGGTATGATCTCAATTAAACCTCCTATTAATACCAGTACAACGGCAACAAGTGTGAATTGCAGGGGCTTCCTCTCAAGCCACCTGTGTTTTGTTTCGCCCCCTGATTCCAGATTGAAATCTGCTCTTGCAGGTGCCTCTGCAGGTTCATTAGCTTCCAGAACACCCTGCTTCATTGTTTTTACCAGATTGTAAACACCCACTAAAACTCCGACAAAATACATCGTGCCGCCAACTGAACGGATCGCATACAATGGGATCAGGTTAGTCACGGTTTCAAGGAAGTTTGGATACTGAAGTATTCCTTCCGGTGTGAACTGCTTCCACATCAATGATTGTGTTATACCTGACCAGTACATTGGTACTGCGTAGAATACTATTCCTAAAGTGCCGATCCAGAAATGGAAATTGGCAAGCTTCTTGGAGTACAGGCTTGTTTTATAAAGTCTTGGCATCAGCCAGTATAGAATACCGAATGAAAGGAATCCGTTCCAGCCGAGCGCTCCAACATGCACGTGTGCTACGATCCAGTCAGTATAATGTGCTATCGCATTTACATTCTTAAGCGAGAGCATCGGACCTTCAAAGGTTGCCATACCATATGCGGTCACGGCAACTACCATGAATTTTAGTATCGGGTCTTCACGGACTTTATCCCATGCACCGCGCAGTGTTAATAATCCGTTGATCATACCGCCCCATGAAGGTGCGATAAGCATAATTGAAAACACTGTGCCGAGTGATTGTGCCCAGTCAGGCAGCGCAGTGTAAAGCAAATGATGCGGCCCGGCCCAAATATAAATAAATATCAGCGACCAGAAATGCACTATCGAAAGCTTGTATGAATATACCGGCCTTCCGGCTGCCTTAGGCAGGAAGTAATACATAAGCCCGAGGAACGGTGTAGTAAGGAAGAACGCAACTGCGTTATGCCCGTACCACCACTGAACCAGCGCATCCTGCACGCCTGCGTAAGCAGAATAGCTTTTCAGGAAGTTAACGGGTAATTCTATAGAATTAACTATGTGCAGCACAGCAACCGTTACAACGGTTGCTATGTAGAACCAGATAGCAACGTACATATGCTTCTCACGGCGTTTCACTATTGTCCCGAACATGTTGATGGCAAAAACCACCCACACGAGTGCGATCAGGATATCAATAGGCCACT
>JACSRQ010000040.1 GCA_014879675.1 Ignavibacteria bacterium | reverse complement strand
CAAGCTGTTTTTTCTAAAACAAAAGATCAACAATGAATATTGGGGCTGGGTACTTGCAGGTCATTTATACCGAACTACTAATTCAGGTGCTAGCTGGAATATGATATTTGGAAGTTTTTCGGCAGTATGCAGTTCATTGGAAGATATGTTTTTTAAAGATACTTTGAATGGTATCATTACCAGGAATCTAAGCTGTTTCAGTCTGACTACAAACGGCGGTTATAACTGGGTAGATGTTTCTGAATGGTATTCAGCAGATTCACATATTGGAATGGGAAACGATACTATTGGTTGGCTAACTTTAGCAACAGACAGTGTATTAAAGACAAATAACTTTTTTTTAAATTATGGAAAACAGCCAATTCCAATAACAAGCAGTACGGAAATCTTTGCGTTAGATACGGTTAATGTATATGCAGGCAGGAACCAGGCAAACATGATGAAGACTACCAACGGCGGCGGTCCATTAGTTGGAATTGAGCAGATAAGCAGCAATGTACCCGCCGGTTTCAGTTTAAGCCAGAATTACCCGAACCCGTTTAACCCGGTTACAAACATTAAGTTTGATATTCCCAAAAGTATGCTTGTTAAGATTTCGGAGTACGACATCCTCGGCAAAGAAATGACGGTCCTTGCTAATGAAGAAATGAATGCCGGTTCATATTCGGTTGATTGGGACGCATCCAATTACCCAAGCGGCGTATATTTTTATAAAATTACGGCAGGGGATTACAGCGAATCAAGAAAAATGGTTTTGGTGAAGTAGGGTAATGTGAGTATCTATAATGTCTTCAAACTTCGTTCCAGCTCGAGCTGTTCGTTTTTTTGCTTGTCATACCTGCGAAGGCAGGTATCTAGAGGATAATTTTTGTAGAAAGTAATATCTTCAGCACTGACAAATGCTTATCGATCGCGGCTCGAAAAATAATATCAACTCATCTGTTGACTCTGGGCCGTAAAATGAGGACAATTACAATGTCTTCAAACTTCTTTCAAGCTCAAGCTGTTCGTCTTTCGCTTGTCATACCTGCGAAAGCAGGTATCTAGAGGACAATTTGTGTGGAAAATAATACCTTAAGCACTGATAAGGGTTCATCGACGGCTACTGGAAATATTCTGTTTGCATACTCACGCTCCCATCATCGGATGAGTCCCTACAATGTCTTCAAACTTCTTTCAAGCTCGAGCTGCTCGTTCTTTAGTGACTGCTGGGCGGTGAGGAGTTCTAATATTTCAGGGCTGTATGAGTTACTGGATTTTATCTTCGCCTCAATTTCTTTTATGCGCTGGCGGACACTTTGCAACCGCAGTTGACTGAGTATTGCCTGCGCTTCAGTTACATAATTCTTGTTCTTTGAGCCCTGCATTACAAAATTCTCATCCAGCAGCGCCTTGCCGATTATATCCTTCGATTCCTCATCCTGGAATTCATTAAACAGCACAATGTGCGTTATCTTCTCGGGGGAGTCAAGGTTCATCATAATATAATTCACTATCTTCCGTACATTTTCGTTCGGTATCAGATCCATTTCCAGCCCGTTCATAAGCAATTCCTTCGCGCGGATGTCGGCATCTATCAACAGCCTTATCAATACAAGCTCAACTGTGGATATTTTGGCGGCTTTCTCACTGCTTTTCCTTTCAGACTTTTCCGGGGATATCTCGCGTGTCAAGCCGCGGCTTTTTAATCCTTTAAATGACTCCAGCTCCTTGCGTATAATGCTTTCGTAAATGCCGAATCTCTCCGCAACATCCTTAATGTAGAAATCGCGTTTTATCGGATCGCGCATCTTTGTTATCAGACCTATGATCTCCCTCACAAACTCAGTTTTACCTTCGGGTGAGTTTAGTCCGCCGCGTACTTCATAACTCTCGGCAATGTAATCAATAATTTTCAGCCTGCGGTTAAGGAAGCGGTTAAAACCATCGAGCCCGTTCTTCTTTATGAATGTATCGGGGTCATCGCCCGGCGGCAGCGCAAGCACGCTTACCGAAATATCATTTTCAATCAGCAGCTCAATTGCCCGCCGCGAAGCGTTCTGTCCCGCCAGATCACTATCGAAAACCACAACTACTTCCTTTGTGTAACGCGAAATTATCTTTGCATGTAATTGCGTGAGCGATGTACCGCTTGAAGCAACAACATTTTCTATTCCGTTCTGGTATAACGAGATAAGATCCATGTAACCTTCAACCAATATTACAAATCCCTGCTGCTTAATTGCGCCTTTGGCGAAATTGAGTCCATAAAGAGTTTTGCTCTTATTGTATATCTTGGTTTCGGGGGAGTTGATGTACTTGGCTTCTTCGGTGCTTTCATCATACATGCGCCTTCCGCCGAATCCAACTACTTTCCCTGATTCATTGAAGATAGGGAACATTAGCCTGCCGCGGAAACGGTCTCGGACTTCATTCGCGCCGATATTAAGCACCAGCCCGGCTTCGGTGAGGTCTTCCAGCGAATAGTCGCCGCCGAATGTTCTATAGAGCGCATCTTTATCTCGCAGCGAGTAGCCTATTCCGAACTTGGTTAAGGTTTCATCTTTCAATCCGCGGTTTGCCAGGTATTCTTTAGCATACGCGCCGTCGCGTGAAAGCAGGTTATCGTGATAATATCTCCCTGCTTTGGCGTTTACTTCGTAATAGAGCTCAATTTTATTCCTGTCAGGGTCATATGGCTCGTTCTCAAATTCAATTGGAATACCTGCTTTTTCAGCAAGCATCTTCACGGCTTCGAAGAAGTTCACATTCTCCGTATCCATAACAAATGTGAACATGTTGCCGCTTTTGCCGCAGCCGAAGCAGTGATACACGCCTTTTTCCTGCGATACGCTGAATGACGGGGTTTTCTCTTCGTGGAACGGACACCGCCCCATGAAGCTTCTGCCTGCCTTCCGAAGCGGTGTGTATGCGCTTATCACATCAACTATATCTATCGATGATGCGATCTCATCTATTTTGGTTTGTGGTATTTTCATCTTCAAATCCTGAGGTTTGCTTCAGCAAACCGAAGGATCTCATTAGTTATGCGATACTTTTTCTAAACCGATGAATCGGTTTGGCAAAATCCTGCAAGTGGATTTCCCACGTCTAAAGTCGTGGGTTTGAAACAGTTTCTTGTAAAGGGCTCTCATTTTTGAGACACTTACTTCTTTCGTTAGAGCGGGGAAGTCCCTGCTATTTGTGTTTCAAAAATTTAGAACTAATTCAAAACACTGAAGTTATTGGCTTGTCGAATGAGATCCTTCGCTTTGCTCAGGATTAACCGCACACCTGTTTAAACACACGCATAAAGTTTCCGCCAAGTATCTTGCGGATATCTTCTTCAGTGTAGCCGCGCTCAACAAGCTTTTTGGTTATGATAGGGTAACAGGTTGCGTCATAAAGCTCGTTTACCGTGGTGATGCTTCCGTCAAAATCGCTGCCAAGTCCTATGTAATCAACGCCAACCAGATTCTTGATATGGTCAATGTGATCAATAAGTATATCTATTGATGTACCGCTGTTTGAAAGATTGTTCTGAATGTATTCGTACCGTTCTTCATTGAATCGCACAAGGTCATCATCGTTAAACTGGCTGCTGCCGTTTTTATATTTGCTTTGAACTGATTTAATGCTGCCCGGATTACCGCTTGGATCAAGAAATTTATAAAAGAAGTTGATACCGATATATCCGCCGGATTTGGCAATTGCCTTTATCTGTTCATCAGTTAAATTACGGTAATGTGGACAAAGTGAATATGTATTCGAGTGCGATGCGATAATTGGCGCATTGCTAAGCTCAGCAACTTCCCAAAACGCAGTTTCGCCAAGGTGAGATACATCGATCATCATACCAAGCTCATTCATACGTTTTACAACATCCCTGCCAAACTCAGTTAATCCGCCTTTTTTACCGCGATCGGTTTCATCCCTTGCCGATATTGCTATGGCATTGCTGGTATTCCACGTAAGGCCAAGATATCTGACCCCCCGGCTGTAAAGTGTTTCCAAATTTTCCATTGAGCCTTCGATCATGTTGCCGCCTTCAGCACCCATTAATCCGCAGAATTTGCCGCTATTTAATGCAGCCTGCAGCTCTTCGGAATTTGTACACAGCGCAAATGTTTCGGGATGTTCTGCCTGGTTTTCCTCAAGCTTATCTATCAGCTTCATAACATAGCTGAAATGGTTCGATTTGTATCTCTCCGGCACGTAGATGGAAAACATCTGGACATCCAGCCCGCCTTTTTTCCATTTCACAAGGTCTGATTGCGTACCCGGATTGTTACGGTTAAGGTCAGCCCCTTCAAGGAACACGGGCATGAGAATATCATTATGTGTATCAATAACAATTGCATCGTAGTGCAGCGCAAACGCGTCTTTGTTGAGGTCTGTATATTTGTTCAATGTAGTGTTGGATTTGATTGTGTCGGTCTTAACCGGTGTTGTGGAGTCAGTTTTAAAAGTGTTTCCGCTGCTGCTGCCGGTTTCGTTATCTTTAGCGCCGGGTGTGAAGCAGGCGAAATTGCACATCAGCAGGGCAGGAACCAGTAATATCAGTATTGTTTTCATGTTCGGATAATTGAGCAAACGGGAGTCTAACCTATTTTTTGCTTTTTAGTGAGCAGAAATTCATTTATATTTATCAATAAATCTGATAAAAATCGCAAAAAAATCTAAACCGGATATAAAACCTCAGCGGATTTTGCTGGTAAGAACAGACCGAATCGGCGATGTTTTGCTTACTTTGCCAATGGCAGAGGCCCTCAGGGGGCAATATCCCGAAGCCGGGATAGATTTGCTTGTAAATAAGCGGGTTTATGAACTTGTTTGCGACTATCCAAATATAAACAAAGTTCATTCCATAGAAAAGGTATCTACAAAGGCAGTTTTTGATGTTTGCCGTGAAGGAAGGTATGATTTGGCGATCATTGTTTATCCCACCTTTGAGGTGGCTTATGGAGTTTATAAGGCAGGGGTAAAATACAGGTTGGGGACTGCCTACAGGTGGTATTCGTTCCTATTCAACCTAAAACACCGGCAGCATCGCAAGGACTCTATTAAACATGAAAGCAGCTATAATCTGGATTTATTGAATGAGCTTAACATATATACAGATAAGCGGTTAGTCACTCAACTTCAAGTATCGGATGAACAAATACGTTGTACTATAGATAAGCTCCAAGGGATTGGCCTCGATATAACGATGCCTTATATTGTGATTCATATACCATCCCTGGGTTCTGCAAGGGTTTGGAGCGATGAAAACTTCCGTAAACTGCTTGAACTTATACTTAGGGATGTAAATATTTGTTATAACGTAGTTTTAACGGGAACAGAAAGCGACATATCCCAAGTTAAAGGTATAGTGGATAAGCTGCCGCAAAATTCACGCATTTATTGCATTTTTTCGCTAAATTTAAAAGAATTGGCAGCCGTAATCAGTAGGGCTGCGCTATTCGTAAGCAATTCCACCGGGCCGATACATATTGCGGCAGCAGTTGGAACGTATGTAGTAGGGCTGTATTCACCTGTTAGAGTGGAATCAGCGGTTAGGTGGGCTCCGTTAACGGCCAAAAAGAAGATATTCCAGCCTGAATCCGACAAGAAGGACATTGATGTAATGAATGAAATATCTCCGCTGCAAGTATATGATCTGTCTCTTATACA
>JACSRQ010000251.1 GCA_014879675.1 Ignavibacteria bacterium | reverse complement strand
CCTCTCCTCGAGGAGAGGGAGGGCAAAAAACACTCAGTATTAAAAATAAAAGATAAGCTGTACAATTAATGCAATTATTACTAAGACTATTTGTTGAAGCTCTGTTTTGAATTTTGAAAATAAGGGAATATAGAAATTGACAACTACACTTCTTACCAACTCCACTACTCATCAACACCACTACTCACCAACTTTCCTACTCAACCACTTACCAACCTACCTACTTCACCATTTCACTATCTCACTATTTCGCCGTTACACCTACTCAACTACTCCCCAACTCACCTACTTCACTATTTCACTACTTCACTATTTCACCATCAATGGTGGTGGTCATGGTGCTCGTGATGTATCTCATCGAGCAGCCTGCGTTTATCCTGTTTGCTGCCGGCATTGATAGATACGATATATGACGGCACGCCTATATCATTCATCACGCATGGTACCAGAACGGATATAATGAGTATCGGAAAGAAGATGAGCGCTTTTATAGAAATGACATCAACGCCGTATGTTATCAGATACATTCCCGCAGCTGTTGAGCTTAGCAGGATATGCAGCCCATGCGTGAACCGTGATAGCTTCCTGAGGCTGCGCGAGAGCAGGAATCCCAGCAGCGCGCCGCCAATAATGAATGACCATGCCGTAAGGGGTTCTTCAATTATGCAGATGTGGAAATGCATGTCATACCCCAGGGCGATTCCCCCGAGATAGGGAAGCACAATATCGCTCAATGTGCATGTAATTGATGATGTGAGCACCGCAACGAAAACACCAAGCCACAGAGCGCGTTTATACTTTGCAAGCAGCGAGGCGGGAGTGAGCGCTGCGAAAAATAAGTGCGAGATGAAAAATCCTTCAAATATACCTTCGGTTTCCGCAGTCGCTTCCGGGAACAGGGTCAGCTTCAGAACGGCAATAATGATACCTGATATCACAACCGCCCCGGCGGTGAACTTCCAGTGCGTGCTTAATTCATCAAAAAATATATTTTCGTGGGTATGTTCCAATGTTTTGGCAGAAATTTATTCCAGTAGGCAAATTTACAAAATAGATTCTGCAATTTATAGAGATAAATATGAGGGTAGGGGACGGTGTGAAATACTAATGTGAAACGTCAAACGTGAAACGTCAAACGGGACAGAAAAGAATATGGTAGGGGTAACCTGGAACTTGTTGAAACCAGTTCGAAGAACTGGTTGAAATCCCGCTCACGGGAAAACTATTGCGGAATATGTTCTTTTATCTTCTCTATGATCTGGGCTTTATCTATCTGAACGCCTTCGTTGAGCTGTTTTACTATATCTTCGATTATCTGTTTCGCTTCTTCTTTGCGGAAGTCTCTGATGAAACCGTCAAAATAGCTTTCACCTGCCAAAGCGCGGTTTATTTCAACATGTTTATTGTTTTCGTTCAGCTCTGTATAATACACAACATGAAACTTCTCGTTGTAGTGTCTATCCCTGTAAATTTCAAACATGATTTTATCTGATTCAAACATCTGCCGGCTTCCTGTTATGGTGAAAAGTCACCTTTTTTGCTAAAATTTCGTGATTTTTGGATTTATAGAATTCAAATTTATGGGAAATGTATCAATTAGACAAGGTAAAAGAGATTTCAATCAGATGAGTTCTTCGAATAAGGGAATCTGTAGAGACGACCCGCTGGGTCGTCTAGAAATTAAGGTAAGTTGTAGGTAATGAGACTTTGCCCTGGGTCGTCTCAAAATTGAGGTACCTCGCAGGCTATGAGACGATGCACCGCATCGTCTCTACAGGGAATTGCAGAATATTTCTTGTACTGAGAGTTTACATGTCACCCTTAGCGGAGTCGAAGGGTAATTGCGCTATTGCTTCCGCGATCGTAGTTGCGCCCTCGCCAAATTCTGCCTTAAGCTCATCCCACTTCTTGCCAATGGCGGTTTGATTCGGCACAAGCAATGCATCGGTGATCTCATCGCCATCTTTAAAATTCAACTCGCAGGCATTTACATTTGCGGGATTCTTATAATCATATATCGGCATGCCGAACCTGCGGCAAATCACCGGGCGGGCCTCGTAGATAGTGCACTCGCCCTCAGCGCCTAAAGCAGGGCAGGGGAGCCCGTGGAATTCCGCTGAACCATCGCTTGCCGAATTGCTCCCCTCCTTTTTTAAGGAGGGGTGGCTCGAAGAGCCGGGGTGGTTTGAATTTGTGACATTCATTGCTGACTCGTCGCTGCTGTGCTCATTATCCCCTTTTGAGTCTGGAAGATGTGATAAGTACTCACGCGCTTTCTGCTGCAGCTCGCTGCGGCGTGACTTCGGCAGTGACTTCACATGTTCGGAAATGATCCACCCGTCAAGTGCTGTAATGCGGAATATCTGCGAGCAGCATTTTGAGCATCCGCGCCGGCATTGGATCTTATCGCCGTATATATCCATGTTGCGGTCAAACTCCGCCTGGATAAGATTAGTGATATCGAAAAGTTTTTGTTTGAAAGTACTCAAGAGGTGGGGAGCGAAGAATTATTTATAATGGTTTGTTACTGCAAACACTTCGGCAGTATCACCATCAATAAAAAACAAAGCACGATATTTCAGATCAAGTCTGAATGAGTAAATTCCTCTATGTGCAGGTTCAAGCAGTTCGGTATTCAAAGAAGGATGTCTTAAATCATTTTCGAACATTCTTCTTGCTTTTTCGAATTTCTTAGTTAATTTGTGAGATATAAGGTATTCTTTGATGTCGTCTCTTAAGGGTTTGATCTTCATGTTTTGGATTTTATATACGTAGACTTTCGTAAACCCCTTTCAAGATCCTCAATAAAATCACTTGAATATTTCCGGGTTTTCTTGAAATCAAGTACAACATCGTCAATAGGGTCCTTGATCACATTCTCAAAAAAACCTTTTGCGAGTTTTTCGTAAGCCTTCGCCTGTGAAACCAGCTTTTTATATTCCTTTTTACTTATAGTAACTGTATCCATATTACAAACTAACAAAAAATTGATGTTAAAATCAATTCATACTCTTAATTTATCCGGAACAAATGCTGTATTTTGTACTATAAGTTAATACTATCACAATTTCTAATGCATTATATGTGGAATTCTATTCCGTAATATTGGTTTGAAATAGTGTAGAAATTAAGGTAAATTTACGGTTCTAAATTAAAAATATGTCCATAAAAGCTCCAAAATATACATTTTTCGGCATTTTCGCAGTCGTAATTATAACATGCCTGGTCTTCACACAGGTTGATTATGGCCAGGACGCGATGAAATCAACAAAGATCACTGAAACGGTGGTTGAGAAGAAGGATGATAAAAGTCCTGCCGGCTACGAAAAAGTCTCACTTCCGCTCACAGATGTTGAAAACATTGACGGCCAGATAGAAGACTATCTGCTTGATATGTGGCCCATTATGAGCGATGAAGAAGTGCAGGCAATCATAGGCTCGAAGGATATAAGCAAGAAGCTGCTTAACGATACACTTGGACATGTTGAGTTCAGCCTCACAATAAATGTGCCCAGCCATTACCTTGTGCCGAATCCGAAAATGCTCTGGGAGCTGAACATACCGGAATTTACATCAAGGATCTACCAGATATATAACAACGATACAGTACTGATAACCGTTTGGCCGAATGTTGTTGGCGCGCCCTCGACAAAAACTTATACGGGCTATTACAATATTTTCAGGCTTCGCAACTGGCCCACATGGAAGGATCCCGAAAGTGATCCGCTGGAGCCGGGTACACCGCCCGGACCGGGCAATCCGCTTGGACTCTTCGCCGCGCATTATGATGAGAACTCACTGCGTTATTTCCACGGCACAAACAAGAACGGCCTGCTTAAAAATGAATACCGCGCGCTCTCACATGGATGTGTAAGGAACGATAATACCAATATCGATAAGATGAAGAAATTCATCGTAAAAAGAATGGTTACAAGCCAGGATATAAGCTGGTGGGCGAACAGTAAAAAATCAATGATGTATAATTTTACCGAAGAGGAAAAGGAAAATTTTCCTGTCAGGATAAAGTATAAGACTTTCGAGATCGGCTCAGATGCATACGGCGACTACATAATTTTCTTTAAGGATGTTTACGGCTATGGGCGCGGGAACAGGTTGAGCAAATTCGATGCAGAAGAACTTATGACATTCAGCACCACAGAGAATATTATTGCAGAGTATAAAGCAGAACATAAACCAAATCAATTCCAGCTTTCAGATGATAAATTAATACCACTTGTTGAAAGTCTAATTTCAGATCACAAGGATTACGAGAAGTATTATTTCGCTGATCTAATCGGCTCGCAATCCGAAACAGGGAAGTAAACTTCCCTAAATATCCCACTGGTATTATTTGAAGAAAGATCCAAAAATTGCGGTTCTGTTCTTTTTATTGCTTACGGCCGGATTACTGCCCGTAAGCCTTTTTGCACAGCCCGAAACCTTTACAGATGTAAATTATAAAAAATTCGTCACAACTGTTGGCAGCGAAGATTCATTGATCTCGCTGCCTGATAAATTCCTGATGTTCGGAAGCCTTACGGTGTATTCCGATTCCGCAGCGGTAAGCCCATCAGATTATACAGCCGACTTCAGGTATGGAAAGATACGCCTGAAACGTGCATTCATAGATGATATAATAAAAAGCGGCAAGCCTGAGAGGCTGCAGCTTATAATCACTTACCGCAACTACCCGTTTGATATTGCCGATTCATACTCACGCTTCGAAGTTGTAAACAAGCTCGATACTGCCGCCGGCGATAGCGTTAAGGTTGCGGAGATCAAAACCGATATTGTTGATGATATTTTTTCCGGCACTGACCTGCAGAAATCAGGCAGTATATTCCGCGGATTTACCCTCGGCAACGGCAGGGATCTCACCCTGCAATCAGGCTTCAGGCTGCAGCTAAACGGCAAGCTTTCGGATGATATCGATATCACCGCCGCGCTTACCGATGAAAGTACACCCATTCAGCCCGAAGGCAATACGCAAAAGCTGCAGGAAATTGATAAGGTATTTATCGAACTGCGCTCTTCGAATATTACCACAACACTTGGCGATATTGAAGTGAACTTCACCGGGAGTGATTTTTTTAATTTCTCCAAGAAGCTGCAGGGCGCTAAAGGCTACGGTACGCTTGATAAAACCGACCTGTTTTTGACAGGCGCGATCTCGCGGGGCAGATTCAACTCAAACTCGTTTAACGGTGTTGATGGAGTCCAGGGGCCTTACCGCCTAATTGGCGCGGATAATGAAGTGAATATAGTTGTAATTGCAGGAAGTGAAAAGGTTTACCTGGATGGTATTTTAATGACTCGCGGTGAATCCAATGACTATGTTATTGATTATTCCAACGGGCAGATCAAGTTCACCAATCGCCGCCTTATCACAAACGCATCAAGGATCGTTGTGGATTTTGAATACTCCGATAAAAAATATTCCCGCAGCTTCATAGCAGGGCAAACACGTACTTCGGTGCTGAATGACCGGATAAAGCTTTCGGTATCTTACCTCAGGGAAAGGGATGACCCTTCCAAGCCAATTGATTTTGTGCTTTCTGATTCAGATAAAACCATAATATCCAACGCAGGTGATAACAAATTCAATGCTTCGAGAACAGGTGTGGTTTTTGTTGGCAGGGATAGCCTCGGCAATTCGCTTGGACTCTACATACAAAGAGATACGATCATAAACTCCGTAAGCTTTACAAAATATATTTATGCCCCTGGTGATACTGCCGCGCTTTACCAGGTTACTTTTTCATTTGTGGGTGCAGGCAAAGGCGATTACAACAGCTTAAGCAGCAATGCTTACGTGTTTGCGGGGATAGGGCAGGGAGGATATATGCCGCTGGTATTTTTCCCGCTGCCGGTTGCATACCAATCGGCAGATGTTAGCCTTGAGTTCCGGCTGGCGAAATCATTCTCCCTCTTTGTTGAAGGTACGGCAAGCGATTTTGATGCGAACCTGCTTTCGAATGTTGATGATACCGAAAACCGCGGGGGCGCATTCACTTCCACACTGTTCTTTAATCCCGCGCCCGGCAGCCGTTTAAAGCTTGGCAGTATGGATCTGGGTGAAGTTCAGTTCTCCATCAAACAAAGGGTCATAAATAAACTTTACAATGCTGTCGACAGGCTTAACCGGGTAGAGTACGACAGGATTTGGGACATCCAGGATAGCCTTAAGCTGACCGAAGTTACTACAGAAGCCGGCCTGTTCCTGAAACCAAGGGATTTCATCAGCATAAATACCACAGGCGGCAGAATTAAACGCGGCGATATATTTAACTCAATGCGCGGATCAGTGGATCTGCGGTTTATAGGTGATAGCCTCAGTGCGCCTTCGGTGAACTATTATGCTGATTATATTACAAGCAAAGATTTCAGTATAGATTACGGCGGCAACTGGATAAGGCAGCAGGGCAATATTGACTACAAACTAAAACCTTTCACTAACCCAAAGTGGGGCAAGTATAATGTGTTGTTTGAATTCAACAGTGAAGATAAACAGATTCGCTCCCTGGCTTATGATACCGCAAATATCGGCAGCTTCAGGTTTTATGAACTCAAACCAAAACTGATGATAACCGATCTATTGAACCTTGATCTTTCTTACCAGTTCAATTACAGGCTTGATGACATATTTTACTCCGGCTCGCTCGCCCGGCAGTCAAATTCATACATCAATACCATCGGTGTGAGGCTTAAAAACCTTGATTTCATTTCAGCCTCCGGGGATATTGTGTTTTATGATAAGAAGTACTCCGAAGAATTCAAAAATCTTGGATTCCTGGACTCACGTACCGTACTGGTGACATCACAAAGCAATATCTGGTTCCTGAACAGGGGAGTTAACACAAACCTGTTTTACAAAGTATCAAGCGAGCGCACCGCCAAGCAGGAAGTGGTGTTCATTGCCGTACCGATCGGGCAGGGTAACTACAGGTATATTGGTGATGTGAACAACAACGGGCTGCAGGATGAAAATGAGTTTGTGCTCACTACCTTTGACGGCGATTATATTAAAATTCTGCGTCCTACCGACCAGCTTTTTCCAACTACCGACCTGCAAAGCTCAGCTTCGCTGAATATCGTGCCTTCCAGGTTTGTACGTATATCAGGCGAAAGCGTTGTGAAGTCTATACTGAATAATGTTACCTTTGATTCATATGTGAGCGTTGCAGAAAAAAGCAAAGATCCGATTCAACGGAATATTTACCTGCTGAAGTTCAGCTCATTCCAGAATGACCAGAATACGATTGCCGGAGTTACAACTGTTCAGCAGGATATTGGTATCTTCGAAAATTTTGAATACTTCGGGCTGAAGCTTCGCTTCGTTCAAAGAAAGGGATTTAATCAGTATTTTTCCGGCAATGAGCGCATTCTTAATATCGAAAGAACTACCCGGCTAAGGCTCTCGTTCACTCAGGATCTCGCACTCGTTACCGACTATGTTACCGGGGTTGAACGGAATTTTGCGCCCAATGTTGTTATCCGTAACTGGAACATTAACAACGAGGGTGTCAGCTCTGAAGTTATTTATAAACCCGAACCATCAATTGAAACCGGATTTAAGATACAGCTTAAACGCGCGAAGGATGTCTATCCAACCGCGCCTACACAGGCTGATATCAATATTCAGACTCTCAGGCTAACCTACGCTTTCAGCGGAAAGGGTTCTATTAGAAGCGAGGTATCGAGGAATGAAGCTTTGGTTAGTACAAATCCCGCATTTTTGCCTTTTGATCTTACCAAAGGATTGGTAGTAGGCAAAAGCTATTTTTGGTCACTGAATTTTGAATACAGGATAAGTAATTTTATACAGGCAACCATCAATTATTTTGGCAGAGCGGAAAATAAGAGCAAGGTCATTCACACCGGCACTGCGGAGATACGAGCGTATTTTTGATTGCGGAGTGCGGATTGTTGATTGCGGAATGAGATTGATTTCGGATTTGGGATTGGAGATTTCGGAATAAGAACTTATATCCCGGCAAAAAAGCATTTATGGTTTCTGCTTTTTTTGGAGTGCATTGACTGCGTCAATGCTTAATAGAAGATGTGAAGCATCCACACAGTGAATGCAGTCCAATAAGAAGCATACTTGGTTAAACATTAATTATAATGAGAAAACTTACACACGAAGAAGTTGGAGAAAAAAGGCTTTCGCTGGCTGAAACACAGAAGGCGAAAAAGCATCCAATTTATGCGTTATGCGATAACATCAGAAGTATCTATAATGTAGGATCGATTTTCCGTACAAGCGATGCCGCGCTGATTGAAAAATTATATCTCACGGGATACACGCCTTATCCGCCACGGCCGGAAATAGAAAAGGTCGCGCTTGGAGCTACAGACGCTGTGCAGTGGGAGTACATAAAAGATCCAATTGAGGCGGTTAAGAAAATAAAAAATGAAGGTATCAAAATAGTACCGCTGGAAATTACGCAGAACAGCAAAAGCTATACTGATGCTGAACCCGCTGATTTCCCCATGTGTCTGATCCTCGGTAACGAGCTAACCGGGGTATCGAATGAGATAATCGCTCTTTCGGATTTCTCCATCGAAATTCCGCAGTATGGATTCAAGCACTCAATAAACGTATCAGTTGCGTATGGAATAGCCGTAATGGAATTAGTAAGGCAGCTTAATTCAAAATAATTGTATCATCACCCAAAAACTTTTTCGCCGCATAGATAAGTTTCCAGCACACCCGTTTCTATAAAATTCTCATCATCAGATAAGAAAAGGTCATCTTTTAATACAATAAAATCCGCGGCCATTCCCTGCGAAATACTTCCGGCTGCATTTTCATTGTGGTTTGAATACGCGTTGTTGTATGTATAAGCCTTGATGCATTCATGCATGGGAATCCTGTGCTCGAATGTGAATTCACCATAATTTGTAACCCGTGTTGCTGCAAGCCTTATATTTTCGAACGGCTCAGCACTAACGATAGGGAAGTCCGTTCCGAAATTAAGTACTCCGCCGTACTTCATTATATGCACGTAGTTGTGTGTATGGTTTATCAGCCGGGCAGGCAGCTTTTCGAACACTGTTTTCGCATCATACTTAAGATGTACGGGCTGAACCGAAGCAATAGCTCCAATCCTGCCAAACCTCTCATACTCTGCCGGCTGAATATGCTGTGCATGTTCTATCCTATGGCGAAGCTTTTTTGTGTTGGACAATGATTCATAAAGGTCCAGCACCTCCGTTACGGCTTTATCACCTATAGCATGAATTATCATTTGTTTTCCCGCCGCGTCGATCTTTTCTGCTATTCTTTTAATATCACCCGTTTCAGCCTGTTTGGTTTTGAAGCCGTTTTGACTTTTTCCTTTATAATTGAGCGAGTAGAGAGCGGTTTCAGAACCCAAAGCTCCATCCCAGAATGCTTTAAATCCTTTGATCGTAAAATAGTCCGGATCAAGATCTTTTGTCTTTTCTTCGTACAGCTTCTGATTCTCAAACTCGGTGAATGGCAGGTATGAGTTGACTCTGATATTCAGCTTCTTTTGCCGCGAGAGTTCCAAATATACATCAATATCTTCGGGCAAAGTGATATCGCTTACGGTTGTAATCCCATATGAATGCAGCATCTTGATACAATCGGTAACATCATTAACTTTTTCTTCAATTGATTGCTCAGGAAATGCTGAAACAACAAAGTTCATCGCTTTTTCGCGTATGATGCCGTTGGGTCTTCCGTCCGGGGTGAGTGCGATCTCGCTTTTGCTGAATGTATCCAAATGCTTTAACAAGCCTGATGCTTCAACTGCCTTGCTGTTTATAATAGCTGAGTGGTAATCGTAGTTGGAAATGTATAAGGGTGCTTTGTCAAATATAGCATCCGGAATGTTTGCGTTATTTTCCGGCGGATCAGGGAACACGGAATTGAGGTCCAAATTGCTACCAATTATCCATTTTAAATCCCTGTTACTATTATAGTAATTATTGACTGCTTCTTTCAATGTAGCTATGGTTTTAACTTCAGAGCAATCAAGCAGTTTACGCATTTTTGCGCCGTACACAAGATGCAGGTGTCCGTCAGTAAATGCCGGCAGAACAAGCTTGCCGCCAAGATCAATTTTTTCAGAGTAGTTTTGTTCAAGGGCTGCGGCTTCAGAGTTGCTGCCGCTGAAATTGAAATGTCGATTTGATACGCCGAAGGCTTCAGTGAAAACCCCATCAGGCTGCCAAACTTTTGCATTGGTGTAGAGAACTGATGACATCAGACCTCTTCCTTAAGGTCGCGTGTCATCAGTTTTTCTGTAGCAAGGTGCGCATTTTTACCGAGGAAAAGAACTTTGTAAACCTGTTCTATTATCGGCAATTCAACTCCCATTTTTTTTGCAAGCTCGTGAGTCGATTCAGTGGTTGCAACACCCTCGGCTACCATTTTCATTTCTCCCAGAACATCCTTTAGCTTTCTTCCTTTGCCAACTTCTTCGCCTACAAACCTGTTTCGTGAGAGCTTGCTCATGCATGTTACTATAAGATCGCCAATACCGGATAGTCCTATGAAAGTATTTTCTTCAGCGCCGAACCGCATACCCAGCCTGGTAATTTCTCTTATTCCGCGCGTCATAATAGCAGCTTTTGTATTATCGCCAAAGCCTGCGCCGTCGGAGATTCCCGCGGCTATTGCAATTACATTCTTCAAAGCGCCGCCAAGCTCTACTCCTTTTACATCGGTGCTTCTGTATACACGGAAATAACTGTTTGAGAAAGCTTTCTGTACAATATGAGCATTGTCTTCATCGTATGATGCTGCAACAACAGCGGTTGGAATCATTCTGGAAACTTCCTCAGCATGAGATGGGCCGGAAAGCACTACTATGTTCTTTTTTTCAATGTTTTTGAACACGTCAAGAAATATCTGTGATACAGTCATAAGGCTGTGGTTCTCGATGCCTTTAGATACGCTCAGCACGATCTTGCCTTTCAGGTCAATACTGCTGATCTCATTAATTACGCTGCGAATGTATTGTGTGGGAGTTGATACCAGGATAATATCCTTTCCGCGAACAGCTTCATGGATATCATGGGTTATCTCAATTTTTGCGGGGATCTTTACTTTAGGCAGATAGTAAAAATTCTCACGGTATTCATTCAAAGTATGGGCATATTCTTTTTCATACTCCCATAAAGTTACTTTATGTTTGTTGTTAAAAAGCAGTATGCCAAGAGCTGTGCCCCAGCCGCCGGATCCAAGTACACATATATTCATAGTATGCAAATTTATCTATAAATAATCATTTAATAAATGAAATTTGCGGTTCTAAAATCGGATTAAATGTTTAGGTGGGAATGAGTTAAACGGCTTTTCTTTTGGATTTTTCCATAGATGACACTTTGTTGAGCAGCCAGTATTTCGTTACACTGTTTTCGCTCTTCCTGATCTGCATCTCAAGTGCCGTTAGATCGGTCTTGGAGTTGGTATTGTGATAATTGATAAGCTTTATGATAAATGCGGTAAACTGCAGACTATAAGCCTTTTTATTTTCGGCCACCATTTTATTTTCTTTCAGGAATTTTCTGAAGCTGCGGGCTGCAAAGAGCGCTGATTCATAATCTTCCTGCTCAAAATAGATCCGGATGTAAAGACTTCTGATATCAATGTAGTAACTGAATTCCTCAGAGTTTATCCGGCTTAAACAGCTTAAAGCTTCGTCGTATGCGTTCCTCTCGAAATACAGGAGAGCGCTGGAGTATAACAATATTTCAGGCCTCTTTTTCGGATGGAGTAATTTACCGTAATCTTCGATGAAATTTTCCATCCAGTCCAGTTCGCCAAGCTTTGCAGCCTGCAGCAGTATATTCCTGAACAGATCAGATGGCATATATTTATTTGAACCGGTTTCATAGTATTTATTTTCGAGCAGGGTCTTGTAATGACCGAACTGCTCAGCTTCGAAGTGTTCCAGAAATTTATCAGATCTCCTGCCTTTTAGAATGCAGTAACCAATAATACGCCCGAATAAGAAATGTACATCCGAGCTGCTGAGCTTCCCAAGGTTTTCGTAAAGTGACTTACGGAATTCATCGTAGTAAAAATCATTATCTATATACAGGTAAGCCCTTAAAGTGTTAATGTAAACACGGATGATGCTGTGCCCGGCAAGAGAATGTTCCTTCATAAATATCTCAAGGCGTTCAAAATCGAAGAGGTTAATGAACTGGCTTATGAACCTGTCATTCCCTTTAACGTTGAATGAACGTGAGTAGTTCAACAGTACATCGTTATGCTTGATAGCTTCCAGCATAAAATAACTGATCAGGTAAGAAATACCGTTTATCAGTTTCCTGGCTTCGCTTTCGACAAAACTGTTTTTATCAACTTTGCCGTGTATCATTTTAAAGTAGAACTGCTCTGTTTCCAGGCGAAAGAAATTCATACAGGTATCAGCATCTATAACATCATTTCGGGCAAGGATATCCTTAACATCCCTTACACTGTGCGCATGCATCCTGGTTGTCCCGCGTTTTGCCAGTTCCTCGATCGCAAACAGGCCTGTTTCTGCTTTCCTATTTTCAAGGAAAACCTGGCTCATGAATTTTTCACACAGTTTCTGCAGGTCAAACAGCAGCCGGCGCATTGTAATTTCGTTATACGGCAGTTCAGGCGAAATTCTTTTATGAAGGTTTTCCTTTGAAATTGCTGTGTTATCAAAGCTTGGGTAAAATTTTATAAGGCGGTCGTATAGCTTCACCACCTTTTGGCTTCGGTTAAAGTATGGAGAGACCAAAAATCGGCGGAATGACTTTAGTTCATCTCTTGTAAGGGAGCTGAGTATTTCTAAAAACGAGTAATCTAGCACGTATTTTATTAGAATTTCTATGCTAAAATAAGCAACTCATTTGGTAATGTCAATACACTTAAAATGCCAAAAAATCACGATAATCAATAAAAATCGTACTCTCTGTTAGTCAGCGGAAGGAAAAATAAGCAACTGTAGGCAGTAAATGTGTTTTTGCAGCGCATTCTTTTGTGTTATGTTAGTATAGAAAGAAAAACAAACTAACTAACTTTAAATAAAACAAACCCTAAACTAGAACAAAAATGAAAAACTTACTTTTAGCACTCGTTATTACCCTTAGTTTCGCAACCGGAATCAGCACAGTATATTCAAAAAATACAGCCGCAACAGAGCAGACAGCAAATGGCTATACATACATTAAGGTAGTGCAGGATGGAGCGATCTGGGTGTATGTTTATACAGAAGACGGTACTTTTGTTACAAAATGGATCGAACAATCATTCTAATTGAGATATTAGTATAGAAATCGGGAAAATGTCAAAAATACGATTTAAACTGAATAGGGCGGGACTGGTTAATCTCCATATTGTCAATCTGATCGGTATGAAGCTCGATGAGCTCTCTGCCGGTTACCTGGAAGCTGGTGAACACACAATGCTGTGGAAGCCGAAATTCAATCTTTCGGGAAGTGTGCTTAATTACAGAATAGAAATTAATAAACGCGTTGTATCTGAGAACCTGTTTATTGTTAGATAAGATATTTTGAGCTTTTCATAAATGTGATTTGGGTTTTAAAATTTTCCGGGTCAAAAAATTCGGATGCACCCGAAATATACCTAGCAGGGTCCCTTATGGATTTGATGGTTGAGCAATAAAGCTTCAGGGCTTTATTGCTCATTTTATTTGGTAAATTTTCGGATTCAAGGGAGATATGCAAAGGCGGGTAAAACCCGCCTTTGCTTTGATCAAAACTTTTACTTCTTACGCTTGAATGGCGCTTCAATCTTTATCCAGCGGATCTTCCACCAGCGTTCAAACCTGTTCTCTTCGCCGTACATAAGCCTTCTGATGTTTGCCCTGTGATTGAATATCAAAAAAATACAAACAGCGATGCTGAAATATATGAGCGTGTTGTAACCGGCAATTTCGACTTTAAAGAAATTTTCTCTTATGAACAATGTGCTGGGAAATGCGAATGCCGCGCTTATTGAACCAAGCGATACATAACCTGAAAAGATAAGTACCACTATAAATATGCCGATGCTGATAGTTGCATCAATGGGTGCCAGGCTAAGAAGCATTCCGGCGGCAGTATTAATTCCTTTGCCGCCTTTAAAGCCTGCAAAGATAGTCCATACATGCCCTATGATGGCAGAAATACCCGCAATTATCTGAACAATTGTAATATCCTGAAAAGGCGTACGATTTTCAAACGGCAGTGAGCCGTAGAACAGCTTCGAGATCAGCAATGTGGCAATAAACCCTTTGGAAATATCCACAAGCTGAACCAATACCCCTAACTTCCAGCCAAGGACACGAAATGCGTTTGTGCTGCCTAAGTTCCTGCTGCCGTGTTTCCGGATATCTAAATGTTTGAATAATTTTCCGAATATAAGCGCAGTAGGGAATGAACCCACAAGGTAACTTAAAACTATAACGATCAATAGATATATCATAGTACTAATTAAAACATTCAATTCGTTTAATTTCCGGAATATCGTGCATAAGCGCCCTTTCAATCCCAGCTCTAAGAGTCATGGGCCTCAGGGGACAAGTATTACAGGCACCTAGAAGCTTTAATTCAACAATCCCTTCGTCAGATATTTTATCCAGCCTTACATCACCGCCATCCATCTGCAAAAAAGGCCTTATCTTATCCAAAACTGCGTTTATTCTTGATTCAATTTCGGCAGTTTTTTCAGCTATTAACATACGTTGTAAAATAGCAAAACTTTATTAAAAATGCATCAAATAAATATTAGCAAAACTAACTGTATTTGTTAGCCTGTGATTTTAATAGAACTTACAGGAAATATTAAATTTCTATTACCGGTAATTTTGGCTGTGTTCTCGCCCTGTTTTTTACCTGTTCAGCAAGATCCCTTGCTATACTAACAAACTGTTTAGCCTCTGTGGATTCAGGTTTACCCAAAACAATTGGTTTCCCTTCATCTCCGCCGATCCTAACAGCTGTATTTATCGCAATTTCTCCCAAAAAAGTAATTCCCATTTCTTCGGAAAGTTTTTTTCCGCCGCCTTCGCCAAATATATGCTCTTTTGAGCCATCAGGATTTGAGTAATAGCTCATGTTCTCAATAATTCCAAGAACGGGCACATTAACTTTTTCAAACATCTTGGCGCCTTTTCTCGCATCTATCAATGAGATCTCCTGCGGAGTAGTTACAATTACCGAGCCGGTGAGGGGAATTGATTGCGTCAATGTAAGCTGAATATCGCCGGTACCGGGAGGCATATCGTAGAGCAGGAAATCGAGCTCATCCCACTCAACATCGCTCATAAATTGCTTGAGCGCACTTGCCGCCATTGGTCCGCGCCAAACAACTGCCTCATTAGGATCAACCAGGAAACCAATTGACATTATTTTTATGCCGTATTTTACAACGGGCAGAAGCCTGTTTTTTTCGGCAATTTTCACTAATTTGGGTTTATCATCTGCTGCGCCCAGCATTGTTGGAATGGATGGACCGTAAATATCAGCATCTATTATGCCGACTTTGTATCCTTCTTTGGCCAGTGCAACAGCAAGGTTTACAGCAACCGTTGATTTGCCAACGCCGCCCTTACCCGATGCCACTGCGATTGTGAATTTGACCGAAGGTAGTATTGAATTTTGCATGTTTGTATTTTGCATAAACACAAATATAGCAACAAAAAACCTCACTTTTTGTGCAAAAATGAGGTTTACCGGTAACTTGTAAAAAGGTTAATTACAAATATTTAGAATAATGGATCTACTTTTCCTGATTTGGCTCCGGTTCATAATTTTCAGTGCTGCAGATATAATCCTTAACAAAATTCCATGGATCTATATAATCTGCTGATGCTTCAGAAATTCCCTTTGGTACTACTTTATACTGTCCGGATTCTTCAGTGAATTTAAACACAAGCAAATGCTGCCATGATGAGCCGCCGATCGTGGCTATACATATATCGCCTCCGGTGTAGATGATAGTGTAAGAATCAGGAGAGTAATTGTTAATATTGTACTTTTTAACATTCAGGCGTTTGGTTTCGAGCCAGTCTTCAGAAATAAATTTACGGAGCTTAGCTGAAGCGTCATCTCCTTTTACCATTATATCCAGAATTTCCTTTGTTGCCTTTTCCATTTTTTTAGTGTTCAGGTCTTCGGCCTTAACGCCAAAGGAAAACAACAGGGCAAAAATAAATACAAAGAGTGTAAACTTGCTTAATTTCATTTCAGTACCTTTCTTAATTGTATGATGTTTTTTTGTGTTCTGATTCATTAAATAACAGCGTTACATTTAATACCGCTTCAATATTATATCTTTTTGCAGGCAAAATGTTCCATACCTTTTTTGCAAACAGCCGAAAATATCTCAAAACCACTGTATTTCAGCATATCGCTCGCCATACTGCTGGCAAGCCTGAGCTTGTTATATGAGCCGGAGCTGAATTCCCATTTTCCTGAAACATTCCGGTATAACAGGTCGTGAACTGTTACATATTCTTCTGATGTGTATTCCAGAAAGCATGTCAATATTCTGCTGTTATCACTTTTAACGGGAATGAACCTTGATTCACCCTGCAATTCTGCACTAAGTTCGCGCCATGATGAGAAGAACATTCCTCCTTCAGGTAAAGCCGCAGCTATTTTGCGAATGAGCTTGCCTGCTGTTTCTGTGCTATCCAAATGAGTAAGAGTATCGCCCATACATAAAACTATATCGGGCTTGTAGGTAAATTCATATTCCGTTATATCCGCGTTAACAACAACTGCTGCAGGAACATTGTGTTTAAGTTCGTCAAGAAGTTTGTCGCTGAAATCAACGGCAGTTACGTCATAGCCCAACTCAACCAGTGCTTTAGCATGGATACCATAGCCCGCGCCGAGATCTATTGCCGATCTCCCTTTGCCTTCAGGAATTCCTGCTGATAGTAAATACTGTTTAGCTTCTTCTGATTTTTGGCTGATATCACCTGACATCCATGAATAAACATCTGCGAGCAGATTTGTGTAATGTTCTTTTGCCTGCGGATTCATAGCTTGCTTATCTGTTATTTGGCTTTTCTAATTTATGCCAGATCATATTGTCCGTTTCATGAGTGTAACCTGTATCCTGCGGATCTAGTGGTCTTGAATAACTGAATCTTTTGAAGCCATTTTTCTGCAATGCTTTTATGGAGTGCATATTGTCGTCAGTGGTTTCAGCCAATATTGCCTTTACTTCAGGATGAGTGAATGCCCAGCCAGAAAGCAACCTGATAGCTTCGGTAATGTAACCTTTGTTACGGTAATCAACCTGTACGGAATAGCCAATTTCAATATAGCCATTCTCATCTGCTTTTCTCTTGAAGCCAAGCTCGCCTGCAATAGAATTCGAAGCAGTTTCAACTATGATCCACACCGTAGCGAAAAGCCAGTTCTCAGGATCGTCTTTCATCCAGTTCAGAGTATATCTTCCAAGTGCATTACTGTACTGCGGCGCTATGATCCTTGCGGTCCTTTTCAGCCCAAGTGAATCCTCCAGCCTGTAATCGGTATGCCTGTACATTTCCACCTGTTCGTAAGTGAGAGCTATCAGCCTGATGTTGCCGGATTCGATCAGCATAAAGTTCTAATCTGCTGTAAAAGTTATTGATTCGATCTTATCGCCGACCTGTATCTTATCTACAACATCGTAGCCTTCGGTTACCTGACCGAAGAGCGTGTACTTCCCGTCAAGATGCGGTTGCGGAGAGTGGGTAATAAAGAACTGGCTGCCTTCAGTATCTTTTCCGCTTGAAGCCATACCTACGGAATACTCCCCATATGAAAGGGGAGAGAACTCGCTGCGGATAGAGTATCCCGGCCCACTATAGCCTGTGCCAGTGGGATCACCGCCCTGTATCACAAAATTGGGCACAACCCTGTGAAATATTGTATTATCATAATAACCTATTTCGGCAAGCTTGATAAAATTCTGAACCGTAAATGGCGCTATATCGGTATGCAGTTCGATCCTGATAGTACCTTTGTTTGTTTTAATTGAAGCTACCCTTTTGTTCTTCAGGTTATCAATATAATTCCAGTCAGGATCTGTATGGAACTTTAGTGCAGTGATCTCACTTTCATGGTCAGTTCCTGTGATCTTCTTCAGCGCATCAGATGAAGCTTTGGCGATATCATAATCATCGCTTTTGAGGTTAGCGGTTAGAATATCCTTTGCCCCGTCAAAATTCATATCACCCCATGCTGTGATGTACATCATTGCAGCATCACGATCCTGCGGCAGCTTGAAATTCTGGTAATCAAAAGTCATTATCTGGCAGGTTTCATCGCGGTACTGCATGTAAATTGAATCCTGCAGGTTAGTTAAACATACATCGGTAAGCAGCGGATCTTTCGACGAAGCGAATTCCGAAAGTATTAACCTTATTATATTCCTGTTTTCAGCATCCATCCTGTCATCAAGCTCGGTAAGTGCGTTCACAAATCCGCGGTACAGCTTTGCCAAATCATTCGAGCCTATCATCGAGCCATCTTTGTTAGGATGAATTTCATTATACTTCATAACATCCGCGCTGATAGTATCACGTAGTACTTTATATACCAGCGGATCGTTCATGCTGCCGAATGATGAAACGATCGCTGCTTTGAGGTCATAATTATCTGTTTTGGTAAACAACGCGAACAAGTCCTTTTTGGCATTATCCTTAAATATCTTTGCATAGGTTCTTATAGCTTCTGCCTTAACCTGCCAAGTTGATTCGGAATTGATAATAGACCTCAGTTTTTTCCTTAGTTCCTTATAGCCCTGGTTATCACTGTTCAATCCCGCCATCAGCTTACCCAAAGCCTGCAGCGAGACTATCTTCACATGTTCACTTTCATCCTTCGCTGCAATTTCCGCAAATACTTCAGCAAGGTGAGAGGCTAAAGGAGAGTTCACGTCGGCAGGCATATTGCCGAGAGCGTTGACAATGTTCAACCTGACGCGCCAGTCTTTTTCATTTTTTATGGCGTCTTCAAAATTACCAAGCTCGCCCTGAAGCTGCATTTTGCCCAGGGCAGAATAAGCCCACATCCGGGTGAATACATTGTCAGACGAAGTGAGCTTTAGAAGCTCATCCCGTGAGTTTTGCAGATTATCTTTAGTGCCGGCTCTATAATAGATATATGCTAAAATATGGTCATACCCATTCTTCAGGGCGTCATCTGTTTTGCCGTTTATGTAAATAATTACATTTTCATTTGAGAGTCTGCGTTTTGCCAGCATCAGCAGTGCCGCCGCTTTCGAAAAATGCACTTTGTAAACCTTATCCAGGGTTTTGAACTCTTCCCGCATTGAAACCAGCTTATCGATATTCTCAGGTTTTGATATGTTGCCCAGTGATAGCGCCGCCTTGGTCACAATTTCCGGGGAATCGGAATTTTGAACAATTCCGGAAAGAAAATCCCTGCTGTTTGCAAAATCCATATATCCAAGAAGTTCCAGGATCTGGAATTTATTGGATGAATTGCTGAGCTCATAGTGCTTTATAAGTGAATCTGCAAGAATAGAATCTGCAAGATTAAGCAGTGATAAAAACTGAACGGAGTATTTCTTGACTTCAGATTCATCTTTCAAATTGCTGAAGTCATATTTTATGATGCTTGAATTCCTGAGGTCAGTATTTCTGAGAATGAACTTCTCATCTTCTGTAAATGGCTGAGATAGAGCTGCCGGCATATTAGTAAACAGCATTGCTATTGCTGCGAAAAACATGAACCCGGTTCGTTTTAACTCACTTTTTCTTAACATCTGTTTTTTTCTTAATGTCAGTTTTTTTTGTATCTTTTTTTACGTTATCGGTTTTCTTTTTATCGGTAACTTTTTTCTTCTGATCCTTCTTAACCTGTGATTTTTTATCCTTCTGCTTTTTTTCTTCTAACTTCTTCCTGTCATCCTGTTTCTGTTTATCAAGCTTAAGCTTTTCGGCATTGATCTTCTCCTGCTGTTCCTGTTCTTTCCTTTCGAACTCAGTTCTTTTTGAAGCAAATTCCGTGAAGCTGTAGAACTTATATCCCAGCTTCTTCAGCCGCATTATTTCATCATAAAATGAAACAAAGGAATCTTTATCAACTGAGATCATTGTAATAAAGCTTCCGGAGTGTGCCGCACGGTTCTTCATATTAGCGGTTAAAACCTGGTATTTGTTTTTGGACTCATCCTCAGCTTTTGTAAGCAGCTGCGTCATTTCTGAATCTTTAATAACCCTTATATTATATTTACTGAATTCAGCAGCAATTGTTTCAATAACCTGCGGCGGTACATCGGCTTCCGCCTTATATAACATCACAGTGCCTACTGTGGGGAAATCCGTCGTGAAGCTTTTAACCCTTTCGCGAACAGTCTTTTCATCCATCGAGCTGTTAAAATCTGTATCGTAGTTATCCTTTGCGCCTGCCGAGAGATTTATCAGTATATCTTTCTTGCTGTGAAGCATTTTGTTCTGTATATCTATATCATCAAGGTTACGGGGAAACACATAACTAAATTCATTTTTGTTGAGTATCAGCCTGTCAACATCTTCGGGCTTGTAATCGGTGATGTTGTTTATTATCACGCAGAACATTGCCGTTTCGCGTTTGATCTTTTCGGAATGAGTTATATTAATTTTAACAAGTGGCAGCTTTGATCTGTTAGTATCGGGCTTGTTTATCAGCAGCGAAATATCTTTTGTGATTATATCTTCATTCGCGGAAGTTTCCAATCCAACGCTCTTGCTGTAAGCGGTAATATCCGCATTAACTTCTATAGTACTTAGATCGTTAGGTATAATTACATTTTTTGTGAACCATTCGCTATCTGAAGCAGGGGATTTATCCTTACCTTTGGAATTTTTGCTCTCCAAAGGTGAACTTATCCATTCTTTCTTTATACCAAAGTTTGATAGCACAGAGTCTATTCCAGCTGCAAATTGTTCCTTAACTGCGGGTGTGTTTACTGTGTTTTCGCCGGATTTGATGCCTAAAATACCTGTTTCTTCGGTTTTGGGACCGGTCTCACCGCTATTGAGCACATATTTGGATAAAAGCAGAACGCCTGCAATTATTATCAGCGCGGCAGCCAGCAAGGCTTTGTTACGGAACGATTTAAAGAATTTTGTTATTTTAATCAATGATAATTAGCTGAAATTACTACTGTTTTATTAATAGCTGCAACATTACAGTTTCAATCACAAATCTTTAGTTCCGGGTTTGAAAATAACAATGGAACTCCACTTTCTTCTTACACCAAAATAAATGCGGACGGGTTAACCGTTCCGTTCTATGCTCCGGTTTTGGATTTTGATACAGAGGCATGGATTCAGTTTTATGACGGTTATGACAACAAAATTGCGATGAGCACTTCATGGTATGACCCTGCAGGAACATCGAATGACTGGTTGATTACCCCTTCAATTACCATTCCCGCAACAGGAAATCCAACTTTATATTGGAAAGCAAAATCTTATGATTTAGAAAAAATGGATAGTTATGACGTGAAAATTTCTACCACGAATAATCAACAGACCAGTTTCACCACTACACTTTTGTCGGTAACTTCAGAACAACCATATGATTTTAATTCTAGAACTTTGGATTTGTCTGCTTACAAAGGTCAAACCATTTATCTCGCTTTCATAAATAAAACTACGGATGGGATGTATCTCGCCTTGGATGACTTATATATCAGTAATTCTACAAATTGTATTTTACCCAGTTTAACAAGTTTCAACTCAACAAACCTTACCGAAAACAGCTTCACTGTAAATTGGAATTCTACAGCAGGAATCACTAATTATGATACTGGATTGACTACTTTCACAGTGCCTGTTTCTTCAACTGGGATCCAGACTGCTCTTACAAAAAGTTTCTCGGGATTGCAGCCTGCAACTCGCTATCAATTTTTCTTGAAAAATGGGGATTGTGGCTCGGGTTGGGCAACCCCAAAATCGGTTTGGACGGCAGCGCTTCCTCCATATTCTTACGATTTCGAATATACAGCTGAAAATTATGGTGAATATGATTCCGACGGTTGGACTTCTGGAACTTGGGTAAATGGAACCGGTTCTGCTTCACAAAGCGGAAGTGGCTACGTTTTCAATAACACCAGTAAATCTTTTGCAAAAAACGACTGGATTTTTTCTTATCCCATAAAAGCTAACGCAGGCGACGAAATCACCATCAAATATTTTGCGCAAATGAGTACTGCAACGGCAACTCCTGCAACTTTGAAAGTTTCGGCGGCATCTGCTCCAAACAAGGAATCGAATATTCAGGAATTGAGCAGCAACACAATTTCTGGCGGAAATTATGTGGAATATACTTCAACTTTTACCGCTCCTGAATCGAAGATTTATTACTTTGGTTTTGGAAACGTTACTCCAGTTGTTGCAGTAAACGCTTCTTTGAGACTTGATAACGTACGTATTACTAAAACTAATTTGGCTGTTCAAAATGCTTCTGCTTCTACAATGAAGGTTTATCCGAATCCGGTACAAGATATTTTGCATATTCAATCGGAAGAAAAAATTGATAAGACCGAAGTTTACAGCGTTGACGGAAAATTAATTAAAACTATTTCTAACAGTGATAAAGTTGATTTTTCAAATGTCGTGAAGGGAATTTATCTCCTAAAAATCTACACGAAATCAGGAGTAAAAACCGAGAAAATAATCAAATAGAAATTCTTCAACAAAACCAACAAAAAATCCTTTCAAAAATTTTGAAAGGATTTTTTCTTCTGTCTTCGGACTTCCGTCTTCCAGCTATTTTATCTCGCAATATTCACCGCTCTTGTTTCACGAATTACGGTAATTCTCACTTGTCCCGGATAAGTTAATTCGTTCTGAATTTTTTCGGAAATATCGTAAGAAAGTTGCGCTGCGTGTTCGTCATTAATTTTTCCACTTTCTACCATTACTCGGAGTTCACGACCTGCCTGAATTGCATAAGCGCTGGAAACTCCGTCAAAGCTTAATGCAGCTGCTTCCAAATCTTTCAATCTTTGGATGTAAGATTCCAAAACCTGTCTTCTCGCTCCTGGTCTTGCTCCGGAAATCGCATCTGCAACTTGGATGATTGGTGAAAGAAGTGAAGTCATTTCAATCTCATCGTGGTGAGCACCAATTGCGTTGACTACTTCTGCATTTTCACCAAATTTTTCTGCCCACTGCATTCCGAGCAGTGCGTGTGGAAGTTCAGATTCCTGCTCCGGAACTTTTCCGATATCGTGAAGCAAACCTGCTCTTTTTGCAAGCTTCACATTTAATCCTAATTCTGCAGCCATAGTTGCCGCAATGTTTGCGACTTCTCTGGAGTGTTGCAATAAGTTTTGTCCGTAAGAGGACCGGAATTTCATTCTTCCCACGATTTTTACCAATTCTGGATGCAGTCCGTGGATTCCCAAATCGATGATGGTTCTTTTACCAACCTCGATGATTTCTTCTTCGATTTGTTTTTTGGTTTTATCAACCACTTCCTCGATTCTTGCAGGGTGAATTCTTCCGTCGGTTACTAAGCGGTGCAAAGAAAGTCTCGCGATTTCTCTCCTGACTGGGTCGAAACAAGAAAGTAAAATTGCTTCCGGCGTATCATCCACAATAATTTCTACTCCTGTTGCGGCTTCTAAAGCGCGAATGTTTCTACCTTCTCTACCGATAATTCTACCTTTAACCTCGTCTGATTCAATATTAAAGACAGAAACTGAATTTTCAATTGCTTGTTCGGTTCCAATTCTTTGAATGGTTTGGATAACAATCTTTTTCGCTTCCTGTTTTGCGTTCAGATTGGCTTCTTCCATAATGCTTTGAACGTGAGCTTGAGCTTTGGTTTTAGCTTCAGCTTTCATCGCTTCAACCAATTCGTTTTTAGCATCTTCTGCGGAATAACCCGAGATTTTCTCAAGAATTTCTACTTTCTGTGCGGTTACGGCGTCCAGTTCCTGTTGCTTTTTCTCAAGGATTTCGTGTTTTTTGCTGTAATCTGCAATTTGTTTGTCAAGATCTTTTTCAAGTTTTCCGGTTTTGCTTAACTCATCGTTTAGCTTGTTTTCCTTGTCTTTCACACGCTTTTCAGCTTCCTGCATTTTCTTTTCTCTGGCCTGGATGTCTGCGTCGTGTTGCGACTTGAGCTCAAGAAATTTTTCTTTTGCCTGTAAATGTTTTTCTTTTTTAATGGATTCTGCCTGTACGGTGGCTTTTTCTATAAGGTTTTCGGCGTTTTTCTTAGCATCATCTATGATGAATTTTGCCTTTGAATTCAGCGAGCTTTTGGAAAAAAACATTCCCAGAACCGCTCCAATTCCAAGACAAACCATGCCGATAATGATTGCGACTGTTGTTGTCATATATATTTAGTTTAAATGTTCTATAAATAATTCAAGATTTCAGATTCAATTTTCAATCTGGAATTTTGAATAAAAAAAGCCCACAATAATTCAGTGATATAGAGTAAACTCCTAATCAACACGATTTGAACTGATTTCCTTCCTCTGTAATCTGCGTAAAGCAGCGCGCCATTGAAAGGACTTTCGTCCGGTAATTGTTTAGCGTTGAGTTTACCTGTAATGTGTTAGAACTATTGTAGGCAATTGTTTCCGGAAAAGAAAAATCTACTTTTCCAGCGCTTCCAAAATTTGGTTAATCTGGATCAACCTTTCATTGGAGGCATTAATATTTTTTTCGTTCGCGATTTGTGAAACTTCTGCATTGGTGCCCAATTTCAAGGCGCACATTGCTAAAGCATCCTGTTTATCCCTCACGTCAAAATTTTGTTCAAAATCTTTAATCATGGCTTCAATTTGTTTGCCCACTTTTCGCAGGGTTTCTTCTTCTGCGGCAGGAACGTTGAGCGGATAATTTCTTCCGGCAATGGTGATGGTAATTCTTCTTACTTCCATTACAATCCGCTGTTTTGAAGTTCTGCAATACAGTTGTCCACTTCTTTAATCAATCGGTTGATGTGGTTTTTCATCAGTCGGTTGTGGTCGGGATTTCCGGATATTGCTGAATAAAGTTTTATATTTTTTTGCTCTTCTGCTAAAACCTGATTTTTTCTTCTCTCCTCGTCGTATTTCTTTTTCAATTCTTCATTGACTTGATTTAAATACGTGCGAACTTCTTCGCTACGA
>JACSRQ010000104.1 GCA_014879675.1 Ignavibacteria bacterium | reverse complement strand
TGCAGTACTTGTAAACGAGATGAAACAGCCCGGATTCCACACAGTGGATTTCGACGCTTCAAGCCTCGCAAGCGGTATATACTTCTACCGGATCGATGCAGGACAGTTCACTTCAGTTAAGAGAATGGTTCTTGTAAAATAAGTAATATTCGAATTTGTTTTAAGAGCCCCGGCAATAGCCGGGGTTTTTTTATGATGCTCATTTAACTCCATATCGCAGGAATAATCTAAGTACACGACAGTAAATATAAAATCTGAATAACTTTGTTTGAAGAAACTTTTGATCGAAAAATACTGCATGTTTGACCTCACCCCCTAACCCTCTCTCCTAAACTGCTAATGCAGTCAAGAAGGAGAGGGGGAATAATGGAATTTTTGAGTTTTTTCTCCCCTCTCCCTCTGGGAGAACTGCTAAGGCAGTCAGGTGGGACTGGGGTGAGAGTAAAAAGCAAAATCTCTTATCAAATATTTTACTGTCGTGTGCTAAGTGGAATATTAACGGGACAAAAATAATCTTGACATTTGAGGAGATTTAAAGCAAATTTGAGATGTTGTAAAATTTATGAACACAGTAAGGTCCAGCTGTATAAATCTGAAGGAGAGAGATTTTATGAAACACTTTTCTAAGCTGTTGTTTTTTATCCTCATAGCAATTTCGCTTTCTGCAGTTGGCTGGAATGCACCCGCGAAAAAGCAAAATTCCGCTGTTACCGATCACTACTATTACCACGGTCACAGATATTATTTACAGCATAAAGCTGACAAACTATATATAAAGCTGAAATCCGGCCTGAACAGAGAAGAGTTCAGCGCTCTCATTTCAGATGTTGGCAAGATCCCCGCAGATTACTCATTCGAAAAAAATGATATGCGGCAGATAATTGATCTTAATTATTCCGCTGATAATGTTTCTATAAATAATCTCATCAATTCATTAAGAAAAAACCCTAAGATCGAATACGCATCTCCTGTTTTTGGTATGATGCCCGGAGCAGGGAACACAAACACTCTCATCGGCTGCGAGAACAATATAATTGCACAATTCAAGCCGCAGTACAGTGAAAAACAGATTACGCAATACTTAAGTTACAAGGGAATGACAATACTAAATAAGCTGAAGTTAACCGGCGGACTTTCATATATTATTTCTATTCCGGTAACTGATAACAAAAGCGCGCTTGACCACGCAAATGAAGTTTATGAAAGCGGGATGGTAAATTACTGCGACCCCGGTTTATTTTTCACAAACCTCCTGCAGTATGTACCAAATGATACTTTCTTCGGGCAGCAATGGTCGGCTATCAATTCAGGCAATAACGTACCCGGCGGAATTACCGGAACACCAAATTGCGATATGGGTTTGGATAGCGCATGGAACCAGACACTCGGGAACCCAAGATGCAGGATATCAATAGTAGATTCAGGCATAGATACAGCGCATCCCGATATGAGCGCGAATATTCTGAACGGATACAATTTCAATTATTATTCCAATACATACGGCGGCATAGATGATTTCGGACACGGAGCATCTTGCGGCGGTATAGTTGGTGCAGTTGGCAACAATGGCCTGGGCATTACAGGCGTATGCCCGCAGGGAAAAGTTTTCGGAGTGAAGATATTTAACGCCGCAGGCAGCACAACAAACTCGGCTATGATAAACGGAATGATCGGGGTAAGGACATTTGGTGATAGCTGGGTTAGCAGCAATTCGTGGGGCGGCGGAAGTCCGGTAACTGCAGTAGAAAATGCTATTAACGATGGCGTTACACTGGGCAGAAACGGCAGGGGAATAGTATTCTGTTTCTCTACAGGAAATAATAATGCAGCAGTAAGCTGGCCGGCAACGCTGCCGAATGTAATTTCGGTAGGCTCGGTCAGTCCGTGTAACCAGCGCAAATCTCCCTCAAGCTGCGACCTGGAAAACTGGTGGGGCTCAAACTACGGTACGGGGCTTGATGTAGTTACACCCGGCGTAAAGATCTATGCAACAGTACAGGGCGGCGGATATACAAACAGCTTTAACGGAACTTCGAGCGCAGCCCCGAATTGCGCCGGGGTAGCAGCATTAATGTTATCAAAAGACTCTTTGCAAACATGGGATACCGTAAGGGCAAGAATCAACAGGACAGCATTGAAGAAGGGCTCTTATTCCTATACATCACCCGGACCAATAGGCAGCCTTGGCAATACATGGAATGACGAAATGGGTTACGGAATTGTGAATGCAAACCTGGCGCTTCTGGCAGTCGTTCCACCTTCTGCAAATGATGTTGCTGCTGGTCCATACCTTGGCTTACCTGCTGCTTTTGTAGTGAATACAGCGTATACCATTCGTGCAAAAATATCGAACTACGGCACCAATGGACAGACAAATGTTCCGGTTAAATTTTTCGTGAACCAGGTTGTAACAGGCTCAACTGTAACTATACCTAACCTGCCCTCGGGCTCTGTTGATTCGGCATCATTTTCATGGACGCCAACCTCAATAGGTACTTTTACATTAAAAATTGCTACTGCCATGGCTGTTGATAATAACAGGAACAATGATACGGTTACCACGGTGGTTACCGTCCTGCCGGCGGGAATAATTAATGCACAAACAACGATCTGCAGGAACGGGCTGAATATTTTGATACCTTCATCGGGCCCGGCACCAAGAGATTCAATTGTTGTTAATATCCCGAATTCATATAATGTTGTTGATGTGAATGTTAAGATCGATACTGTTATTCACACTTATGACGGAGACCTTGAGTTTACTTTAAAACACCTGGCCACAACCACCGGAATAATATCACAGGTTGGTTCAACCGGCGATAATTTCATAAATACAATGCTTGATGATTCCGCTGCTACCCCGATAGCATCCGGTACAGCACCGTTCACAGGCTCGTTCCGCCCCACAACAGCTCTAAGCTCGTTCAACGGCCTCGCTGTAAACGGCTCGTGGATACTTGGTATTGATGATATGGCATCGGGTGATTCCGGTGTATTGAAAGCCTGGTGTTTACAGGTAACTTATCAAACTCTGGCAGGTGGAATACAAACCACAGAGATTCCGAATTATTATTCGCTCGCACAAAATTATCCGAACCCGTTTAATCCAACGACGGCAATTGTTTATTCTGTACCAAAAACCGAGATGGTAACGTTAAGAGTCTATGATTTACTTGGTAAAGAAGTAGCACTCCTTGTAAATGAAACAAAAAGTGCCGGCTTCTATAATGTTGATTTCAACGCCACCAGCCTGGCAAGCGGGATATATTTCTACAGGATCGAAGCAGGAGAATTTTCGGCGGTAAAAAGGATGGTACTGCTGAAATAGCTGTACCTGATATTGTTATAAAGGGCTGTCTCAATATATATTGATTTATTCTTCCGCTAAATTACCGCCAAAAATGGCGGGAGGGAGTTTTTGAGACAGCCTTTTGTATATCTGTTTTTTGAGTTGAAATAAAGTGATGCAATTTTTAATTTACACTATTCCCATTAGAAAGTAATCAAAGTAATTAAATGAAAAACTCTAAATTTGTTGTATTTTTGATGTTTTTGGTCATCACCGCGACCGCAAATGCGCAGTTTATGCAGGCCGGGTTATCCGAAAGGTTATATAACAAGCTGAAACAATCCGGCAGGAATGATAATATCAGGATCATGATCGTAATGAAAGACCAGGTAGATATTGCCGCACTGGATAGGCAGTTGTATCAGATCAACGCATCTGCTGAATACAGGGCTAAGACTGTTATTACTTCTCTGATGAGCAAGGCATCTTCAACACAGGGGCCCATATTGGGATTCCTTGCCGAAAGCTCTGCTAATGGAAATGTAGTAAGCTACAAACCATTTTGGATCACAAATTTTATATGGGCGGAAGTTAAGCCCGATATGGTATACTCAATTGCAGGAAGGCAGGATGTTGCTGAAATGGATCTGGATGCAGAACTGGATTACGACAGGCCCGTTGCTTTTGAACCGGCGGGTGAAAAAGATGCCAGTTCCGAATCAGGTTTAAAAGTGATCAATGCTCACAAGATGTGGGAGATCGGCATCACCGGCGCAGGAAGGCTTGTAATGAACGATGATACCGGAGTTGACGGCAACCACCCCGCGCTTAACTACAAATGGAGAGGAACAACATCTTCACCATGGTATCATGCATGGATCGATCCATCAGGCGGAACCAATTTCCCCAGTGACTGCGATAACCACGGTACACACACAATGGGTATTATGACAGGAAGGGCAGGTACCGATACCATTGGCGTTGCACCGGCTGCTGAATGGATAGCAGCAAAAACAATTTGCGCCGGCAATGGCACAAGTAACCATATGACTGCATGGCAGTGGGCAATGAACCCTGACAGCAATGTTAATACCATCACAGATATGCCTGATGGAATTGGCAACTCATGGCATGATCCGACTGGTGTGCCCACAAATGGGGATTGTACCAGCACAATATACCTGAATGCGCTTGCATCAATGGAAGCAGCAGGAATTGCTATAGTCTTTTCATGCGGCAATTCAGGTCCTTCTGCATCAACTATCACAAGGCCAAAAAATATTAACGTAACACTGATCAATTCATTCAGTGTTGGCAATATTAACGGAAATACAGGTTATCCTTGGATAATCAACAGTTCGTCTTCGCGCGGACCCGGCTATTGCGGAAATACAGGTAAATTAAGATTTAAACCGGAAGTATCTGCCCCGGGAACAAGCGTAAGATCAAGCATCAGGAATGGCGCTTATGCCAATTTAACCGGAACATCAATGGCATGCCCGCACGTAGTTGGTGCTGTTACATTGCTCAGGCAGGCTTTCCCGAATGCTACCGGCAAACAATGCCTTGAAGCACTTTACTGGACCGCATTAGATCTGGGAACACCGGGTGAAGATAATGCTTACGGTATGGGAGTAATTGACGTATGGGCAGCATATCAATATATGAAAAGCAATACATGCCGCCAGCAGAATATAATTATTCTCGATAACGCAACAAACTACGATACGGTAAATGTTATGTACGGCGGTACAATTACAGATGTGAACTTCACAATGGGCGCGCTTACACATTCTAAAACCGGCGATATTGAATTTTCTATAAAATCACCTGCAGGTACAGAGGTAATTCTTTCAAGCAGAAGAGGCGCGACGGGTGATAACTATATTAATACAATGTTTAATGATTCGGCATCAACACTTATATCTGCAGGAACTCCGCCTTTCACAGGTTCATTCAAACCCGAAAGTCCGCTTAGCGCATTTAACGGGCAGAACCCTTTTGGCAACTGGATATTCAGGGTTAATGATAACACAGCAAGCGATACCGGCAGGGTTATGAACTATTGCATGAATATATACTATAATGCTATAACGGGTGTCAACAATAGCAGCCTGCCTTTCAGCTACATTTTGGAGCAGAATTATCCAAACCCGTTTAATCCCTCAACAAGCATCAGGTACTCGGTTCCCGAAGCAGGACCGGTTACACTCAAAGTGTTTGATGTATCAGGCAGAGAAGTAGCAGTACTTGTGAATGATGTAAAGACGCAGGGAGTTTATTCGGTAGATTTTAATGCATCAAATCTGGCAAGCGGTATATATTTCTACCGTATCGAAGCCGGAGAATTTTCTGCAGTAAAGAAAATGATGTTGATAAAATAAAGAAGTATTTTTTTTAAACAAAAAGGGACTTTCTTTTAGAGAGTCCCTTTTTTTGTATGCAACAAGTTTAATGTTTTCGTTATTTCATTAGCTTCTTTAATAATGTCATATCTTCAATTGAAGTGATCTTAATATTGAACCTGTTGCCTTCTATAATCTTTACCTTATAGCCTGCATTTTCAACAAGTGATGCTTCATCAGTAAAATCAGCGCGTTTGCCTGCTACAATATATGACCTGCTCAAAACATCATACCTGAATGCCTGCGGTGTTTGAATAAGCCTAAGTTCTTCACGTGGAATTGTTTCCACCACGAAACCACCTTTACATTTCTTTACTGTTTCTGATACACTTACTCCCGGAATAACTTCACCTTCCTTTTTCGCTGTTTCCAGAAAGATGTTCAATTCTTGACGGTTCAAATTAGGCCGCGCCGCATCATGTATAACAACTATGTCATCTACCGGGCAATTAAGATGGTTAAAAGCATTCAGCACAGATTCAAACCTGCTTTTGCCGCCTTCAACCAGCCCGGTAAGCTTGGTTATCTTATTCTTTACTGCCAAAGCGTGCAGGTAATTGAAATACTCCTGTGCCGCAGATACAGTAATGCTCTTAACATGACTGCACTTTTGGAACGCCAAAAGCGAGTACAGTATAACAGGCTTGCCATGAAGCAGCTGATACTGTTTAGGTTTTGAGTTAGCTCTGCCTTTGCTGAAACGCTCCCCTTTACCCGCTGCCGTTATGATAACATGAACTTCTTTTTTCATTTTCGGATATGAAAAACCCCGGAATTAAAATAACCGGGGCAATATTTAGTAAATTTCACGCAGCTCAATTTTTATCAGATATAAAGCATTGAATCGCCGTAGCTGTAGAAACGGTATTTATCTTTTACGGCTTTCTTGTAGGCTTTCATTACAAGGTCTTTATCTGCAAATGCGCAGGTAAGCATAACCATTGTTGATTGTGTCTGGTGGAAGTTTGTAATAAATTTATCAACTACCTTCAGTGTCTGCGGCGGGTAAAGGAATTTATCAGTCCACCCTTTTCCTGAACGGATAAACCTTCCTGCAGTGGTGTTGGCTTCAAGTACCCTAGCAACTGATGTACCGCATGCGATGATCTTCTTCTTGCTTTCAACTGCGCGGTTAACTTCTTCGGCAGTGTAGTCAGGTATCTCGAAATACTCGGAATCCATCCTGTGTTTTGTAAGATCTTCCACTTCAACATGGCGGAATTTTCCGAGTCCAACGTGAAGTGTTACGGGAAGAATATTGATTCCCTTTTTCTCAACTTTCCTTAGAAGCTCCTTTGAAAAATGGAGACCGGATGACGGTGCCGCAACCGAGCCAATGTTTTCAGCAAATACGGACTGGTAATTTTCCCTGTCTGAATCGGTTGGTTCGCGTTTTATGTATTCCGGAAGAGGGGTCTTTCCAAGCTTATCTATATATTTCTGGAAATCTCCGCGGTAGTTAAATCTCACTATCCTGCCTCTGGAAGTTGTATTATCTATAACTTCACAGTAAAGATTTTTCGTAATGAAAATCCTGTTACCGATCCTAACCTTTCTTGCGGGGTCAACAAGTACATCCCAGATATTTTCTTCCTGGCTTAGCTGCCTTAGAAGGAATACCTCGATCTTTGCGTTGGTTTTTTCCTTTGTACCGAACAGTTTTGCTGCAAATACTTTGGAGTCATTAAGCACAAGGCAGTCGCCTTCATCCATATAATCGATGATATCCTTGAACTTTTTGTTCTCCAGCTCTTTGGTCTTTCGGTTTATCACCATCATCTTACATTCATCCCTTGGAAGCTTGGGATGCTGTGCAATAAGTGTCTTGGGTATAGAAAATTTAAAATCGGTTGATTTCATTTATGCTTTCTTGTTTAAATCCTGAATTATTTTAAAAATTTTTAATTCAATCCTCTGAAAATACTTTTGCCCGGATAAACGGCCCTGTTACCCAGCTCTTCTTCAATTCTAAGCAGCTGGTTATATTTAGCGGTTCTGTCTGTCCTGGAAAGTGAACCGGTTTTTATCTGCCCGGCATTTGTTGCAACTGCAATATCAGCAATCGTCACATCTTCGGTTTCGCCGCTCCTGTGGCTGATAACATTTGTGTATGAGTTTGATTTAGCAAGCTCAATGGTTTCCAGTGTTTCGGTCAAAGTACCTATCTGGTTAACTTTAACGAGTATTGAATTTGCTATGCCTGCTTCAATTCCTTTTTTCAGTATCTCTTTATTTGTTACAAAAACATCATCGCCAACAAGCTGTACCTGTGCGCCGAGTGATTCAGTAAGCAGTTTCCAGCCGTCCCAATCTTCTTCGCCCATTGCATCTTCAAGTGATATGATCGGGAAGTTTTTTACCATCTGCATATAAAGCTCAACCATTTCGGCAGCAGATTTGCTGGGCTGGTGTGATTTATAAAAATCATACTTGCCTTTATTCCACATTTCGCTTGATGCGGCATCAAGCCCAAGATATACATCTTTGCCGGGCTTATAACCTGCGCCTTCAATGCCAGCGAGTATGACTTCGAATGCCTCTTCGTTTGATTTCAGGTGAGGTGCAAATCCGCCTTCATCACCAACCGAAGTGTTCAGATTCTTCTTGTGAAGTACATTCTTGAGCGAATGAAAAACTTCTGTCCCCATTCTTAAAGCTTCGCGGAAGCTTTTTGCGCCTGCCGGAATTATCATGAATTCCTGGAAATCCAGATTATTATCGGCGTGTTTGCCTCCATTGATGATGTTCATCATAGGAACAGGCAATACCTTAGCATTTGTTCCGCCAATATACCTGTGGAGCGGCAGTCCGTAATAGAGCGCTGCGGCTTTTGCCGCTGCAAGCGATACGCCCAGTATAGCGTTAGCTCCAAGGTTGGATTTGTTTTTTGTGCCGTCTAATTCAAGTAAGATCGAGTCCAGGGTAAGCTGGTCAGTGGGGTCGGTATCAATGAGTGAATTGGCAATAATATCATTAACATTGGCTACAGCCTTCTGTACACCTTTGCCTGCATACCTTTTTTTATCGCCGTCTCTCAGCTCAACAGCCTCTTTTTGCCCTGTTGAAGCGCCGGAAGGAACAGCCGCCCTCCCTGTAATACCATTATTTAAAATTACATCAACTTCTACTGTGGGATTTCCGCGTGAGTCGAGGATCTCACGTCCCTTAATTTGTGTTATTTTTGGCATTTTTGGGTAAAATTAAACACAAATATAACACATAATTATACGCAGAACAATTCACTTAAAAATATCTAACGTGTTCACGGTAGAATTACAGCAGTACTTCTTAGTTTAAGGATTTGTGCTATTTAGCTTCCCAAGCAATTCAGCTATTCCATCCGGATATATAGTGATCTTTCCATTAATGCAGTCTTCTATATTTACCCAATACGCTTTGCACCAATCCACTTCTACAATATCGATGAATTCTTTTTCATACATCAACTTGTCCACAAATTCAGCATCATACATGAGCACAATTTCATGCCCGCTTTTTCCTTCATATACGAATATGTTTTCAAGGGTGCCGAGATACTTCACATTTTTAACCTTCTGCCCTGTCTCCTCCATTATCTCCCGCTGAACGGCATCAGTACCGTACTCGCCGAACTCGATCATACCGCCAATTGGCCTGTAGAATTCGGTTTGCTTTACTGAATCCGTTCCTTTTGCAGCCAGCAATCTGCCGTTATTTGTGAACAGGCAAAGCGCCACGGGGCGGGTGAACTTCCACCAGTTTTCGCTCATAATTTTATTTTACTATGCTTATGGTTATTCCGTCATCGATCGGTACAAGCAGTGATTCAACCCTGCTATCGGCGGCAACCAGCTTATTGTATGCGATAATTCCCATCGCGCCCGGCCCGGGATTGGGGTCGATCACTTCACCCCTGCGCAAAGTATTATCGGTAATTATCAATCCGCCCGGTCTAACCATATCGATAACTTTATTGAAATAGTTTACACAGTTTTCCTTATCAGCATCAATAAATACCATATCAAAGCTGCTGCCGGAAAGTGAATCGAGTGATTCTATTGCTTTTCCTAATATCAGATTGATCCTGCTATCCAGTCCGGCCTTTTTGTAATTACTCAAAGCTTCATCGGCATGTGCTTTGGTGAGTTCCAAAGTAGTAACTTTGCCTTCCGGCGGCAGGACTCTGGCCATCCAGATAGTGCTGTAGCCTGTGAGGGTGCCAATTTCGAGTACGTTCTTCGCGCCTATCATTTTGATGAACATTCCGAGCAGCTTGCCCGTCTCGGGTGATACCTGTATCAGCGGAATATTCTTGGCCTCGGCATCAGCCACGATTTGTTTTAGCAAATCATCTTCCTGTATGAATGTATCGGTGATGTATTTATACAGCTCTTCGGTTAGTGGTACGCCCTTCATTGATTTCGGAATTTTGATTTATGATTTCGGATTCAATTTGATTTCAGATTGCGGATTTGCGATTTCGGATTTATTTCGATGCATGCCGGATTTCGCTTTCCGAAAGTTTGACATTTGAGCTTTGACATTTGACATTGTACTCTAGAATCCATTCGCACCAAATATTAATGGCATATTCTTGCCGTTCATTATAACCATTTTCGAGTTCTGGCTTTTGCCAAGCTCTAATGTAGCTTCAATACCTTTAAGCTGAAGCACCTGGTCGGTTATGCTCTGCGATACTATCCTGTTATAATCTGAAATACCCTGCGCTTCAACGCGCTTTCTTTCAGCTTCCTGTTTTTCTTTCTGCAGCACATATACCATCTGCTGTGCCCTTTGCTCCGAAGCGATCTTCTCGTCAATTGCGGCGCGTACTTTTTCAGGCAGCTCAACATTGCGCAGCAGTACTCTTTCAAGTATCACTCCCCTGCCGTTGAATGCATTTTCAAGATTTTTGGTAACTTCCCTTACAAAGTCTTCGCGCTTTATAGAATAGATGTCAGTTGCAGAATAACCAACGGATACGTCGCGGATAGCCGTTCTAACTGCCGGCCTGACGATCTTTTCGACATAATCTGTGCCGATCGTTCTATAAACCTGCGGCGCGTCATTTTCATTCAGCCTGTACCACACTGTAAGGTCAAGTTTCAGGGTCAAACCATCGCTGGAGAGTGTTGATATTGCATCATCACCCTTCTGCTGACCTTCATCCTGAACGGAACTCATTGTATAGGCCTGCGTTCTGATATCCATGCTTTCAACGTTTACGAGCGGGTTCACAGGATTCAAACCGCTTTTAAGCACTCCATCCTGCACGCTGCCGAAAAGGACCTGCACGCCAACTTCACCCGCGCCAACCTGCGCTACGCATGAAAATATTACCGCAACCGCGATGCCTATAAATGAAATAGTACGTACTGCACCCAGTATTTTGAATACACCCGGGTTTGTTGAATTTGCTTTTCTCATAGCCGTAACAACCGCTATAACGATAATTAAAAAAATTACCAATGCTATCATGGTGATTTCCTCCTGTTAAGATAGATAATGAAAAATGGATTAATATTATACAATATTAACCCATTTATTGATAAAATTCCTTGCTATAATTTTGCTTCAAAAGCAGATCAATATGACTTCATCAGCACTTCTATCATCTCACCATGTATTTTTTTGCCGTTGGTTGCCAATACCTGTATATCATAGATCGAGTACTTACCGCCTTTGAAATCCGTAATTTTCCCGCCGGCTTCAAGCAGGATAAGGTATGCTGCGGCAACATCCCAGGGATGAAGAAATACTTCCCAGAATCCATCAAACCTGCCGCAGGCAAGATAACAAATATCAAGCGCTGCCGAGCCAAGTCTTCTAATGGGCAATCCCATTTTGATAAAATTCACAAAGTGATCAATGCAATGGTCATTGTTATTCATAGCGTCATACGGGAAGCCTGTTACAAGCAGGCTGTCTTTCAGAAGTTCAATTTCGCTTACTGATATCTTCTTATCATTCAGGTATGCGCCTTTGCCTTTTTCAGCAAAGTACTTTTCACCGGTTGTGGCTGAATAAACTATACCAAGCATTACTTCACCTTTGATCTCAAGAGCGATGGATACACAGAACAGCGGCACGGCATGTGCAAAGTTAACAGTACCGTCAATCGGGTCCACGATCCATACATAGTCCGAAGTTTTATTCTGGTTGCCGCCTTCTTCGCCCAGTATGTTATGGTCTGGAAAGCTTTTATGAATTACTTCTATTATTTTTTTCTCGGAAAGTTTATCAACTTCCGTAACAAGGTCGCTGTACTCAAGTTTTCTGCCTATTTCAAACTCCTTGCCGTAATACAGCATATGTATCTTCGCAGCTTCCTCGGCCGCTTCGAACATCACTTTTTTGAATTCTTCCATTATATTTTTATTTACAGGGTTATATATTTTTATGCTGCTATGCAGCGTAAGATCCTAAACTAAAAAAGCATCCTGCCTGTTACGGCAGAATGCTTTTAGTGTTAATTAACCATTGATACTTTATTTAGCCTGTTCTTCTTTTTTACCTTCTTCAATTACATCGTCTATCTTGAAATCAACTTCTTCCTTCAGCTCCTGCGCTGTTTTTGTTCTATCAACAACATCAGCAGGTGTGAATTTCTTCAGGTTGAATTTCGTAACGTAAGCTTCAACTTCAGCTTCATCTTTATCTTTAAGGTATTCAAGAACAGAAAGCACTATCTTTTTGGAATCTTTATCGAACTCGATAACCTCTGCGCTAAGCTCATCGCCGGTTTTGAAAAGCTCGGCAAAGTTCTTAACGGGGGCTACTGAAAGCTGTGATGCAGGGATGAACCCGTCAACAACAGCAGGGAGCTCAACAATGATGCCCTTTTCGATAGCTTTTATTACTTTACATTTAGCTTCAGCGCCAACCCTGAACTCGCCCGTAAGCTTTTCCCATGGATTATCTGTAAGCTGTTTGTGTCCTAATGCGATCCTCTGGTTCTCTACATCGATACCAAGAATTGTTACATCAATTTCCTGTCCCAGCTGAACGAAGTCTTCAATATTGAAGATCTTCTTTGTCCATGAAAGGTCAGAAATATGGATAAGGCCGTCAACGCCTTCTTCAAGCTCAACAAATACGCCGAAGTTAGTGATGTTGCAGACTTTTCCTTTATGCCTTGAGTTAACCGGGAAGCGGTCAAGCAATGACTGCCACGGGTTAGGTGTAAGCTGTTTTATTCCAAGTGAAAGTTTCTTTTCGTTTTTATCGAGGCTGAGCACAATTGCTTCAATTACCTGTCCCATTGTTACAACCTGGGTTGGATTGGTAATGTGCTGTGTCCATGACATTTCTGAAATATGAATAAGGCCTTCGATGCCTTTTTCGATCTCAATAAATGCACCGTAATCGGTAATTGATACAACCTTACCTGATACCTTATCGCCGATCTTAAGTTTCTCTTCGATATTTTCCCACGGATGCGGCTGGAGCTGTTTGAGGCCGAGAGTAACTCTCTTTTTCTCTTTGTCATACTCAAGCACTTTTACATCCAAAGCCTGGTCAAGCTGAACAACATCTGAAGGATGGTTTATCCTGCCCCATGAGAGGTCGGTAATATGTATAAGTCCGTCAACGCCGCCGAGATCAACAAACACACCAAAATCGGTAATTGCTTTAACTGTTGATTTAAGCACCTGGCCTGCTTCGAGAGTTGTTAAGAGCTTCTCTCTCTGTTCAGACATTGACTCTTCAATTATAACTTTGTGTGAAACTATGATATTTTCATTCGGATGATTTATCTTCAGTATTTTGAAGTCCATTACTTTATTAACATAAACATCGTAATCCCTGATAGGCTTGGTATCGATCTGTGAACCCGGAAGGAATGCGTTGATTCCGCCGAGATCTACAACAAATCCGCCTTTGATACGGCGTACACATTTACCCTGTATAACGGTATCGTTTTCCTTGGCAGCGGTGATCTTTTCCCAGTTCCTGATAATATCAGCGCGTTTACGTGAAAGAACAAGCTGTCCTTCCCTGTCTTCGATCTTTTCTACAAAGATCTCAACTTCGTCGCCGATCTTGATGTTATCCGGGTCAGGGAACTCATCGATGGAAACTCTTCCGTCTGATTTAAAGCCGATATCGATCAGTACATCATTGCCGGAAATTGCAACAACTTTTCCTTTTGCAATTTCATTTTCTTTTATGACATTAAATGTCTTCTCGTAAAGCTCAATATATTTTTTGAACTCTTCTTCGCTGTAATCTTTGGCAACAAAATCTTTTGTTTTGATAATAGGTGGTTTAACTTCCTCTATCGCTGCATTAACATTTTGTGTATCGTTTGGTGAAGTCATCGTTTATTAGAATTCTCCGTTTGAATCAATTTAATTAATAGATTCCCCTTACCGCATATTTTTAGCGGCGAGGAGCGTTATTTTAGATTCCACCGCTCCATTATCAAATGAAATGTGTGGAAAAGACTACAAATATGCGGATTTTTGGCAAGAGTTTCAAGGAATGAAACGGGTCACAAGCTAAAAGGTAAGCTCCTATTTTCTATTTATTTATGGCTAATATGCCCCGGAAGAGACTCAAATCTGTATATGTATCAGGCATTATTTTCCACCCAAACGCCGTCTTCTTTCATCAGCTCGATTAGCTTATCAAGCGCTTCGGGGTATGGAATTCCGCGCTCAAGCACTTCTTTGCCGCGGTAGAGTGATACCCAATTGGGGCCAGAGCCAACAAATCCGTAATCCGCATCCGCCATCTCGCCGGGACCGTTTACGATACAGCCCATAATGGCAATCTTAACGCCCTTCAGGTGATCAGTTCGTTTTTTGATCATTGCCGTAGTAACCTGCAGATCGAATTGTGTGCGGCCGCAGCTAGGACAGCTTATATACTCGGTCTTGGAAACCCTTGTGCGGGTTGCCTGCAATATCCCAAAGCTAATACGGTTGATTACTTCTACACTGTTTTCTGCTTTTATCCATATGCCATCGCCCATTCCATCAATGAACATAGCCCCGATATCCGTCGCGCTGCTTATCGTTAAGTCCTCGTCATCGATTCCGCTATAGCTGCGCGAGATGATAAGCGGTGTCTCAACTCCTTTTTCCATCAGATCTATTACTGCCCTGCGCTCTTCAGCCATTCCGTGGCTGTTTAAAGTGTTTAGGATCAGCACACAGAACTTATCGGCCTTAACAGCATTAATTAGTTCTTCTGTAAGATCACTTATTGTTACTGAAACAAAGTTTATGCGGTATGACTTTCTTTCTGCTGATAAATATTCAGCGGGAGCAAACAGCGGGAATGAATCCGACTTGTTTTCAAGGGTCTGCCAGAAGCTGTAATCAAAAATTTTCTTAAGCGTACCGGGCAGTGCGTAAGGAAGGTCGCCCGTGCCTAAATAAACAAAATCGGGGGCAAGGTCGCCAATGTTCCATTTATCAAGCTCGCTTGAGTATGTGTACGAGATCTTCTCCAGAGAAGAAGGCTCAGTATATTCTTTTGCATCCAGACTTAATATAACTACGGGCACATGATGGTTACCTATTTTATCCGTCTCATAAGTTTTCCTGCGCCGGTATGAAAACGGATCATATGGCATATCGGATTGCGGATCACGGATTGCGGATTGTTCATTATCATAATCTGAAATCGCCAGTCCCAGATCCGCAATCTGAGCATGGTCTTCGCGATTGTCATATCTGGCAGCGATCCTTTTGCAAACAGGTATTTCAAACTCCGGGTCTTCGGTTAGTGAAACACGTATAGTATCACCCAGCCCGTCTTCAAGCAGCGTACCAATTCCAACAGAAGATTTTATCCTGCCGTCTTCGCCGTCACCTGCTTCGGTAACACCGAGATGCAGCGGATAATTCATATTTTCTTCAATCATCCTGTTCACAAGCAGGCGGTAAGCCTGTACCATAACCTGTGTATTGGAGGCTTTCATGGAAAGAATGATTTCGTGGTAATCCAGGTCGCGGCAAATGCGCACAAATTCCAAAGCGGATTCCACCATTCCCAAGGGTGTATCGCCGTAGCGGTTCATTATCCTATCAGAAAGCGAACCGTGATTTGTACCGATGCGCATTGCGGTGCCATACCCTTTACATATCTTCACCAGCGGCGAGAACTCTTCGTATATACGCTCAAGCTCTTCGTTGTACATCTCATCAGTAAAGCTGAAAACTTTGAATCTTTTTTTATCAGCGTAGTTGCCGGGATTAACCCTTACTTTTTCAACTATACGGGCAGCAATTTCAGCGGCATCAGGCTTAAAATGTATATCAGCAACTATGGGAGTATCATATCCCCTTTTGCGCAGCTCCGTTTTGATATTCTCTAGGTTCTTTGCTTCCTTGGCAGCGGGCGCTGTGATCCTTACAAGCTCTGAACCGGCTTCTATCATACGAATGGATTGTTCAACCGTACCAATCGTATCCATAGTATCGGTTGTGGTCATCGATTGCAGCCTGATGGGGTTGTTTCCGCCAATGCCAATATTGCCCACCATAACTTCTCGGGTCTTAAACCTGGAATATTTTGTTAAGGAGTTGTTGTATATTTTATTGATCGTTTGGACTTCCATTTATTCAATATGCAGAACCTGTACAGAGATAACAGCACATGTTGCTTTCGGTTAATTTATCTTCTTGCTTGCCTCGAACAGTATTTTCTTTTCCTCTTCGGTCAGGTTTTGATACCCGCTTTTTCCAATCTTATCCAGGATCTCGTCAACTCTTTCCTGTGTAATTTCCTGATCACTATCACCGCCTTTTGAATAATACTCACCATCGCTGATATCATCACCGCCGGAGCCGGTGTTATATTTTTCGTAATATTTATTTCGGTAAATATTGGTCGGACGCTTTGTTGTTACTTTAGGCTTTTTATCAAACCTGAAAAGATCATTAACATTATTGCGTGTAATCAGCAGGTAAATGAAGCCGATGAGTCCGCCGCCTAAATGCGCAAAATGCGCAACGCCTGTATTGCTGCCAACAGAAAGCAGCTCTATTACCATATATATTATTACAAAATACTTAGCTTTTATGGGGAAGAGAAAGTATAGCATAATTTCCCTGTTGGGGAAAAGCATTCCAAATGCTACAAGGATACCGTAAACAGAACCCGAAGCTCCAACCGTAGGAAGCTGCAGACCGGTGAACAGCGGTGTTAAAAGAATGTTCGCAAGTCCTGCGCCGACGCCGCACATTAAATAGTAAGTCAGGAATTTTTTTGAACCCCAGATATTTTCGAGCTCCATACCGAACATCCATAGAGCGAACATGTTGAGGAACAAATGCCAGAAGCCTCCATGCATGAAGAGGTATGTAAAAAGTTGCCACGGGTAGAACGGAAAGACATCGCTGCCAATTGGATTAAGCGCGAAATACTTAAGGAAAAATATTGATAGAGGCACCCCGCCCACCTTGAAGCTGGCAAAAATAAAATGCTGAAAAATAAAAATGGCAATATTTGAAATAAGCAGGTATTTAATGACCGGCGGGAAAAATGAAAATCCGCCAAACATTGAAGGCCTGTTATACCTTACGTTGTAATTTTGATACCTGTCTTTTTGTGAGTTAAATATTCCCAATTTCTGTTTTCAGACGCCTTGCTGAATTTTTTATTTTATATGCTGAATGCCCTTTACTTCTTCCTGTGCTCTTTCGAGGTCTGCAGGTGTATCAATTTCCATACATTTATATTCTGAAACGTCAACCGCAAACATAGCGTTCCCCAGGTCATACAGCTCCTGGAAAGATGCTTCGTAGAATTCGTTAACATTATTTTCTTTGGAGATCTTTCTATCAAGTATTTCGCTCAATTTGCTGAAAAAATCGAAAGAAAACCGCTCAATACCGATAGATTCGCCAAAACTTGCCGCAGGATCCAGTTGTTTGCCAATATGCTCAATTTTGTTGGCACTATCAATTATAACTTTAATCTCCTCTTCGCCCAATGGGTGTTCGCACTTAACTGCAAGGCAATCCGCCTCATTATGTTCCAAAAGCCGCGAAATTATGCGGGAATCGAACAATATATCGCTATCAAGCAGGATCGATTCGCCCTTTATCATCCCCCTGGTCATCCATAGCGAATAACTATTATTGTTGTTCTCATAATCGCTGTTAGTCAGGTATGTGATATCAAGTCCCGGGAATTTTTCGGCAATATGCTCTTTTATCATATTTTCCCTGTAACCAGTAACCATAACAAAGCTGGTTATCCCGTTTGCAAGAATATTTTCAATTGTCATTTCGAGCAGTGTTTTTCCGCCTGCTTTAAGTAAACACTTTGGGGTTGTATCGGTAAGCGGCCTCAGCCTTTTAGCCATTCCCGCTGCCAGTATTATTGCCTGCATATGAATTGGATATTTGAATTTTAAACTTCAATTAAACCACAAAAATACTGAATCCTGCATTCACTTACAGTGCTGAAAAAAGAACTTTGGGCAGTTTACGAAAGTTCTTTATTATATTCGTTTAAACTCACTATATTTGAACTCATAAATCTCAAAATTTAATGGATCTACTAAAAATACTCTCTATTATAGTTCAGCTTGGTATGCCGCCGTCATTCCCGGAAGGCGAAGCTAACCTTCAGCAGCCGCTGCCGGATAAGATCGAGGTTATCTGCAAGGATGAAGGCTCAACCTATGTTAATAAGATGCATACACTGCAAAACAGCGCGAAGTTCGGAAAAACCACTCCTTCGCTGTTTACAAGTGAGAATGTTAAGAACTTATACATTTTCTTAACGCAGATCGATTCCACTCATCTGTTTATTGAAGACTGTGACTATAGTATGCTGGAATTCCTTAGATACACAACCACGCAGCAGGATCTGAAATTCCGGATCGCTGACTCAAGCGATAGCTTTGTTAACATTGAAAAGCTGCGGCAGATCAGGTGGGAAAAACCCATTGCAATGAAGATGTTCGAAAACGGCACCGTGTTTGAAACAACTTTTGATACATATACTGAGTATTGGGAGTGCGGCAATAAACTTGATTACTCGCCAAAGTACCCGTATTCAAAACCTAAAAACACCCCGCTAAGGAAAAATTATTCGGATGAGCAGATGGAGGATCTTTACTACATCTTAACGCATCCTACTATGGTGCTATCTGTGATACCGCTGGATGATATGAGCTACGAGCTGCCGTATAATCTGGAAGGCGCCTCATATGAAACCAAACTGCAATCAACCAATGACGGCAAAATTGAAGGTACGGGTATAGACCTCAATGGTGATAAAATACTCGATGCATTCTGGTACAACCAGATAGGCGAATCAAAAATAGCAGAAGTTTTTACACGATTATATATTAACGTAGATGGTAAGTGGCGCCTTTGGTGGTACACTTACTTTAGGGAGATGTAACAACAGATGATAAAGGCAGTAATATTCGATATGGATGGTATCATACTTGATTCAGAGCCATTCTGGAAAGAAGTTGAAATTGAAATATTTAATTCTCTCGGTGTTCCGCTGACTGCAGAGATGTGCGAATCAACAACAGGCATGAGGCTTGTTGATGTAACAGAACTGTGGTACAGCAGGTACCCGTGGGATAACAAGATCCATTCGCTGGACTCAATAATCAAGAGAATAGTGGATGGGCTGATCTCCAAAGTACGCGAAAAAGGAGTAATGAACAAAGGCGTTGCAGAATTGCTTGATATGTTCGCAGAGAAAAAACTTCCTATGGCAATAGCATCTTCTTCGGATATGAATATTATAGATGCTGTTCTGGATAAGTTCGATATCCGGAAATATTTCAAGGCAGTACACTCCGCACAGAATGAACTATACGGCAAGCCTCACCCGGCAATTTACCTTACAGCCGCAGAAAAACTTGGTGTTGAACCAATTTACTGCCTGGCAATAGAAGACTCTTTCAATGGTGTCGTATCGGCAGTTGCGGCAAGAATGAAAACAGCGGCTTACCCTGAAAAGACGAATTTTTATAATCCAAAGTTTGCTATTGCTGACCTCAAGTTCCGTTCACTAAAAGATTTTACCGCGGAAGAGTTTGATAAGCTTGATAAAATTCCCTGAACCGGACTTTCAATATCAACAATAAATTATGAAAAAGATCATCTTCCTGATTTTTTTGATCATGACTACTATCAAGGGAATTTCATCACAGGACAACATTTACACCGCTGACTTCATTGTTTTTTGGGAAACAATGCGGGATAACTACGGTTACTTTGATGTTAAAAAAACCAATTGGGATAAGGTTAAAGAGATCTACTTACCGCAAACTTACGCAATTCAGAACAAACAGGAATTTATAAAGCTGCTTGAAAATGCTATTGCAGAGCTATATGATAACCATACCCATTTGCTCACAAATCTTTCATCCTCATACCGCCTTGCTCCTTCCGGCCTGGATATATGGGCTGAATTGGAGAACGATAAATGTATAATTAAGGAAGTTCGCAGGGGTTCCGGCGCGGAGCTATGCGGTCTAACAGCCGGAATGGAAATTGTTTCATTAAACGATACACCCGCTAAGGATGCTGTTTCGGGAATAATTGGTGGATCTATATCCAATCCTGATAATGAAGTGAAAAATTGGGCAATCCGTACACTGCTTGCAGGGAACTATGAAACAAAAAGGAATATCGGCATACTTATTGACGGTAAGCTTAAAGAATTTTTTCCGGATGAGGCACAGGATATATATTCATATTACAAGTATGACTCTCCTATAGAATTCAAAACTGTTGACCGCAATTTCGGCTACATTAAGATAAACAATTCTCTCGGGGATGACGGTACTATAAATGCGTTTGACAACGCGATGACTATACTCGAAAATACAGATGGATTGATAATTGATCTGCGCGAAACTCCGGGCGGAGGGAACTCCACTGTTGCACGTGCGATAATGAGTAGGTTCGTCTCCGTGGAGTTGCCTTACCAAAAGCATGAGATACCGGGGGAAGAAAGAGTCACGGGAATAAAAAGAAGCTGGGTGGAATACGTATCTCCAAGAGGAGTGACATATGTTAATCCGCTGGTAGTACTTGTAAACCATTGGACGGGCAGCATGGGAGAAGGCATTGCCGTCGGTTTCAGCGGATTGAACAGGGCTAAAAGTGTAGGTACACAAATGGCAAGATTAGTGGGCGCAAAATATGACTTCCGGCTCCCGAATACAGATATAGGTGTTAGCTATTCCGCTGAAAAGCTGTATCACATTAACGGAACACCAAGGGAAAATTACATTCCTGATGTAGTAGTTCAGCCCCTAAATACAAACAAGGATGACATTCTTGAAAAGGGGATCGAAATCCTGAAAGAAACATTAAGAAACTAAAATCTAAATATGTTAATAGCGGTTGCAGGTCCATATTCAGCAAATACAGAAGAACAAAAGCAGTCAAATCTCGATGCAATGAATGCAGCAGCGGCACAGGTTTACTTAAAGGGACATATACCAGTTATTGGTGTAAATGCAGCCCTGCCGGTTGCCATAATGCTGCCTCAGAATGACCGAAGGGATGTAATAAATGAGATCTCTTTTGCGGTAGTTGAAAAATGTGATGCTATTTTGATGATCGGCTCCTCCCCCGGCGCGGATAAAGAACGCGAAATTATCGAAGCAAAGGGTTTGCCGGTATATTACTCGATAGATGAAATTCCATATTGTACCTGAAAAGACTAACATAATTTGAGCACTGAACTACAAACAAAAAGGCTTTATCTCCGAGAGCTTACTCCCGGTGATGCAGAAATGTTCTGCGAGTTTCTTCTCAAGAATATAGTACACTCCGCAGATTCCGGTCCGGCTTACAGTGATGAATACACAGATATAGAATTTCACCGTAAACAGCTTGAAAGGTCACAGGCTGAATCACTTGATGGCAGGCATTACAAATTTGGAATATTCAGGAAAGAAAAAAGCAGCACTATCATTGGAACGGTTGCGCTTTCCAATATTATGATGGGCAATTTTTGCTCATGTTTCCTTGGCTACAGGATAGATAAGGATGAATGCACCAATGGCTTCGCAACGGAAGCATTGAAAGAAGTAATTTCATTTGCATTCGGTACATTGAATCTGCACAGGATAGAAGCAAATATTATACCCGGTAACAATGCATCAATTCGGGTAGTAGAAAAGCTTGGTTTTGTATATGAGGGCGCTTCGGAGAAATACCTGCTGATAAACGGCAAATGGCAGAAGCATCTGCACTACACTCTTATAAATGAGAATTGGAAATAAGGCAGTTAGTTTACACTGACGGAGTTAAAGGGCGCCAACGCGGTTTCCATGGGAAGTGAATCCGGGAAATACGCTACTATTTTTTGCAGAACTTCATCAAGAATGGCATCCGGACATGAAGCGCCGCTTGTAAGAATTATTTCTACAGATCTACCGCTCTTCTGATTGAGCCAGTTGCGGGTGGTCACTTCCTCCTGTTTATGAATATCAAAATGGCTGATCTCACTATCTGAAATTATCTTTTCCGCGCCTGAAACAAAATATACCGGCAGCTTTTCCTCGCAAAGTTCTACAATATGCGAAGTATTCGAACTGTTATATCCTCCAACCACTATAGCAAAATCAGCGTTTCCCTTTAGCAATCCAAGTGTCGCCTGCTGGTTATCATAAGTTGCATAACATAAAGTATCGCTGGTATCTGCATAATGCTCTTTAATATTTTCCGCACCGAATTTTAATATCATTGTAACGCGCATCATGTCGGCAATCGCCTGTGTTTCTGTTGCAAGCATGGTGGTTTGATTGACAACACCAACTCTTTCAAGATGTGTATTAACATCAAAGCCTGCAGAAAATTTCCCTTCAAACAGCGTATAAAATTCTTCTGATGGGATCTTACCAAGAATGATATCCCTCAACAGTTTTGTCTCTTCCACATTCCTTACCACAATTGTAGGCGAGTTCTGTTTAGAGTGCGAAAAGGTTGCAATGGTTTCTTCGTGGTTATACTTTCCGTGTACAACAATTGTGTAATGCTTTCTGCCCAAAGCTTCGGCGCGGTTCCAAACTTTCTCAACAAACGGACACGTCGTGTCATATTCATACGGATCGATCCCTCTTTCCTTCAGCATTTGCTGAATTTCAAGGGTAGTTCCGAATGCGGGAACAATTACTATATCGTCACTTTTCAATTCATCCCATGGTATAAGCTGCTTACCGTTATGTTCTCTTAAAAATCTGACTCCTCTTTCAAGCAAGTCATTATTAACATTTGGATTATGGATCATCTCGCTCAAGAGAAAAACTCTTTTCCCCTCGTTCTGTTCAAGCGACTTGTAGGCAATCTCAATCGCATTTTCCACTCCGTAACAAAACCCGAAATGCCTGGCTATCAGGAATCTTACCGGACCGAAATCAAGCACAGAAGGAGTGTAATCCTTCTTTCGGGGATCGGTGATCTTCCTGGAATTCTTAACAACAGAAATTACAGGACTTCGGTAGTATATCGGTATATCGAATTTTTTCAAGTGTTTTCTGACGCAGATAACGCTGATTTTTTATGATTCTTAGTTAGAACTTTACGTTTTATCTCGATCTTTTCTCCAAAGTTGATTAAAAGACCAACCTCCAAATCAGTTGCTTTTAAGTAATTTACAAGTTGTACTTCGTGAATTTTTGCCAGAGTTTCAATTGCTTTGAGCTCTACTATCACTAAATCATTAACCAAAATATCGCAGCAATAATTACCAATAATTTCACCTTCAAAATAAACTTTTATCGGAAATTCACATTTAACTTCCAGGCCGCAATCTATAAGTTTCTTACAAAGAGCTTTGTTATAAACCTTTTCAAGAAAACCGCTTCCGAGTATATTGAAAACCTTGAAAGCTTCACCTATGATCCGTTCCGTAAGTTCTGAGTGCAGATAATTTTCATTCATAAAAATCAGCGTTATCAGCGTCTAAATTATTTCTTTATCATTGGCATTTGTATGCCGAACTTCTTTTCGTTATCAATTGCCTGTTCGTAACCTGCATCTGCATGGCGCACTATTCCCATACCGGGATCGTAAGTCAGTACTCTTTCCAATCTCTCTTCCGCTTCTTCGGTTCCATCAGCAACTACAACCATTCCGCTATGGATAGAGAGTCCAATACCTACTCCCCCTCCATGGTGAAGCGAAACCCAGCTTGCTCCTCCAACGGCATTAAGTGCAAAATTCAGGATTGGCCAGTCGGCAATTGCGTCGCTGCCATCTTTCATTTTTTCAGTTTCACGGTTTGGTGAAGCTACGCTGCCGCAATCGAGGTGATCGCGTCCAATTACAATTGGTGCTTTCACTTTTCCATCGCGCACCAGCTCGTTAAATATCTTACCCATCTTTGCACGTTCACCGTAACCAAGCCAGCAAATCCTGGCGGGTAATCCCTGAAAATGTACTTTTTCCTGCGCCTTTTTTATCCACCTTGCCAGTGCCTTATTTTCAGGAAAGGCTTTCAGCACATATTCATCAGTTACAAATATATCATTCGGGTCGCCGCTTAAGGCTGCCCAGCGGAACGGACCTTTGCCGTCGCAGAAAAGCGGACGGATATACTCGGGTACAAAACCGGGAATTTCAAATGCTTCTTTGAATCCGTGGTTTAATGCTTCACCTCGGATATTGTTGCCGTAATCGAACACAATTGCGCCGCGCTTCAGGAATTCATGCATAGCTTTGCAGTGTACAACAACAGTATCCCGCGAAAGCTGAATATACTTATCGGGATCCGATTTCCTTAGTTTTAAAGCTTCATCAAAGCTCATGCGCATAGGGACATAACCATTCAGCATATCATGTGCTGATGTCTGGTCGGTAACAATATCAGGAGTAATATTTCTTTTCAGCAGTTCCGGTAAAACATCACCTGCGTTGCCTACGAGTCCAATTGATTTTGCTTCTTTATTTTTCTTTGCTTCAAGAACCACCTTTATAGCTTCATCAATATCTTCGGTGATAACATCGCAGTAGCCGGTTTCGATACGTTTCTGTATCCTGGATTTATCCACATCAACACCAAGAATTACGGCACCGTTCATTGTAGCAGCAAGGGGCTGAGCTCCGCCCATTCCGCCTAAACCTGCAGTCAGAATAAACTTGCCCGAAAGATCGCTGTTAAAATGTTTATCGGCACAAGCCGCAAATGTTTCATAAGTACCCTGGAGAATACCCTGTGAGCCGATATATATCCATGAGCCGGCAGTCATCTGTCCGTACATTGTGAGTCCGAGAGCATCAAGCCTGCGGAATTCATCCCAGTTAGCCCAGGCCGGAACAAGCTGCGCGTTCGATATTATTACTTTTGGAGCATTTGTATGTGTTTTAAAAACCGCAACAGGTTTACCCGATTGTACCAACAGGGTTTCGTCTTCATTAAGCTTTTTGAGCGAATCTATAATAGCTGTCTCTTATACACATCTGACGCTGCCGACGACGGA
>JACSRQ010000249.1 GCA_014879675.1 Ignavibacteria bacterium | reverse complement strand
CCTTTAGGAGTAACTTTACCTATGAGAATATCATTTTCTTTAACTTCTGCGCCGATCCTGATAATACCATCTTCATCAAGATCCTTGGTAGCTTCTTCGCTTACATTGGGGATGTCGCGGGTGAGCTCTTCCTCGCCGCGTTTAGTATCACGAACCTGCAGATTGTATTCTTCGATATGTACTGATGTGTAAATATCTTCGGCAACGATCCTTTCGCTGATAACAATAGCATCCTCAAAGTTGTATCCTCTCCAGGGCATAAATGCAACCAATACGCTTCTTCCAAGTGCAAGCTCGCCTTTATCGGTAGCTGCGCCATCTGCAAGTGTATCGCCTTTTTTAACCCTCTGGCCAACCTGAACGATAGGCTTCTGGTTAATAGAGGTATCCTGGTTAGTTCTTAAGAACTTGATGAGGTTATACTCTTTTATTTCTTCGTCATCGAAGCTGAGTAATGCTTCGTCTGAGTTTTTATCAATGTCATATTTAACAACAATTCTATCTGCGGAAACATGTTCAATTACGCCGTCTGCTTCTGCAAGAATAAGCGTTCTGGAATCGTTAGCCACTTTCTTTTCAAATCCTGTACCAACAAACGGAGCTTCAGGCCTTAAAAGCGGAACGGCCTGGCGCTGCATATTGGATCCCATGAGCGCCCTGTTGGCATCATCATGCTCGAGGAAGGGGATAAGTGCTGCTGCCGCGCTTACGATCTGGTTGGGAGCAATATCCATATAATGTACTTCATCCGGATTAACAATTGGGAAGTCACCTTTGTATCTTGCTTTGATCTTGTGTTCAACAATTTTGCTGCCATCAAGATCCAGATTTGCCTGTGCGATGATAAAATCATCTTCCTTTTCTGCTGAAAGATATTCTATCTCGTTAAGAACTTTTCCGTTCTTAACTTTACGGTATGGAGTTTCTATAAATCCGAAATCGCTGATCCTTGCATGAGTACACAGCGAGGAAATCAAACCGATGTTCGGACCTTCAGGTGTTTCGATAGGGCAGAGGCGGCCGTAATGTGTATAATGTACGTCACGTACCTCAAATCCTGCACGTTCCCTTGTTAAACCGCCCGGTCCAAGTGCCGATACCCTTCTTTTGTGGGTCATTTCACTGAGCGGGTTGGTTTGATCCATATACTGTGAAAGCTGGCTTGTTCCGAAGAATGAAACCAGTGCCGTAGTAATTGTTCTTGCACTTACAAGGTTACCTGGTGTAATATTTTCTTCGTCATGGATGCTCATCCTTTCGCGGATGGTCCTAGACATTCTTGCTAAACCTACGTTGAACTGTGCTGCAAGCTGCTCGCCGATTGAACGGACGCGCCTGTTGCCAAGATGATCGATATCATCGATGGTTTTTCTGCCTGCTTCAAGATCAACAAGGTAGTTTATAATTGAAATAATATCTTCTTTTGTAAGAACAGTCTTATCGGGCGGAATTTCAAGATGAAGCTTGTAATTAAGCTTATACCTGCCTACTTCACCGAGGTCATATTTCTTTTCATTGAAGAAAAGCTTATCAACAAGGTTTTTTGCAGATTCATCATCCTGGTCCGGACGAAGCTGCTCTGATATCTGTTCAAGAGCATCAACTTCAGACTGAGCTGCATCTTTGTTAAGAGTGTTCGCGATCAATGACTCTTCATAAGGCCTATCGGACTTAAATAGTTTGATCTTGGAAATTGCAGATTTATTGATCTTCTCGATCAATTCTTCATCAACTTCTGTTGCTTTTTCAGCTATCAGCTCGCCTGTTTCCTTATCAATAAGGTCATCGCTAAGCTGTTTACCCATGAAGTTCTTCAGGTCTTTCTTCTCAACAACTTCGAGTAGTCCGAAAAGGTCGAGTATCTCTTCATTTGTTGAGTAACCTAAAGCTCTTAAAATTGTGGTTACGGGGAATTTCTTCCTTCTATCAATATATGCGAACAGGCAGTTATTGATATCTGTTGTGAATTCAACCCATGAACCCTTCATCGGAATGATCCTTGCCGAGAACAGCTTTGTTCCGTTCTGGTGAACAGATTCGCTGAATACTACGCCCGGAGCCCTATGAAGCTGGGAAACAATAACTCTCTCAGCGCCGTTTATCACAAAGCTGCCGTAAGGAGACATATAGGGGATATTACCCATATACACATCCTGCTCAACAGCGTTTGAGTATTCTTTGGCTTCCTTGTTAGGCTTGGTTGAAAGCCTGAGCTTTGCTTTAAGCGAAACTGCATAAGAAAGTCCCTGTTCCTGGCACTCGCGGATGGAGTACTGCGGTTTTTCTAAATAATATTCTATGAATTCAAGAAGCGCAGTTTCCCTCGAGTCTGTAATTGGAAAATTACGAAGGAAAACAGCCTGCATTCCTGTATCTTTTCTTTCGAATGGCGCAACATCTTCCTGAAGGAAATCCTTGAATGCCTGGATCTGCACATTAAGCAGGTCAGGAGCATCAGGTTGTTTCCCTGATTTGGATAGATAGATACGCTCTCCGTTGAAAATGAATTTAGATATGTCTATTGGCATTTTTATGACCTCCCGGTGGGGGTTTATATAAATAGGTAATAGACAAGCCATTAGAACATGGCTTGTCTAAAATTAATGAATTTACGTATTTTTTGAGTTAATAGGTTTCAGCTAGAACCTATGCTTAGAATAGAATTCGTTCTTGTTTTTTATGATTACTTTAATTCTACTTTTGCGCCGGCAGCTTCGAGATCAGCTTTCAGCTTTTCAGCGTCAGCTTTGGGAATTCCCTCTTTAACCGGTTTCGGTGCGCTTTCAACAAGACCCTTAGCTTCTGTTAAGCCGAGGCCTGTAGCATTTTTAACTGCTTTGATAACATTAATCTTTGATGCGCCTACATCAACAAGCACAACCGAGAACTCTGTTTTTTCTTCAGCAGCTGCGGTAGGTGCTGTGCCGCCGGTAGCTCCTGCCATAACAACAGGTGCAGCAGCTGTAACTCCGAACTTATCTTCCAGTGCTTTTTTTAATTCAGCAGCGTCAGTAAGTGTAAGGTTACTTATTTTCTCAACTAATTCTTCTACTACAGACATTTTGATGTATCTCCTTAATTATTTGATTTATTTTTAATTTGCGTTCTGTTTTTTGCTTACTTCTTCAATTAAAGAAGCGAGGTCTCTTACTACCGCATTGATAGAGCCGACTATACCCGAAACAGGTGCGTGCAGGCTTCCAACTATGGCAGCAATAAGCTCAGGTTTGCTCTGCAGTGATGCGAGTTCATTGAGCTGTTTACCTTCGTAAGCAATGTTTTCCACTAAAGCGAGCTTCAGCTTTGGCTTTTCGCCCTTATCATAAAACTTCTTTATGATCTTGGCAGGTGTTACAGGGTCATCAAAAGCGAAGATGACGCCGGTTGGCCCCTTTAAAAATTCGCCAAGCTTTTCACTCTGGGCGTTGAATTTCCCATCTTTTTGCTCCAGTGCTTTTTTAACTAAAGTATTCTTTAGTACTTTGTATTCAACCTTAGCATCGAAGAACTCATCCCTCAGCTGGTTGGTTTCAGCTACAGTAAGTCCGCTGAAATCCGTCAGGTAGATGCTGGATGCCTTTTCGAGCTTTTCTTTTATTTCAAGAACTGATTGTTCTTTATCCTGCTTAGTCATGAAAGTCTGGTTTCTTTATAAATTAATGTGCTGCCAATTCGTTCCTGCTGATAGCAAGTCCGGGACCCATAGTGCTCGAAAGCGTTACGCTTCTAACATACTGGCCTTTTGCCGTTGCGGGTTTCATCTTCAGTACCTGGTTAATGAAAGTATGTATATTATCTTCAAGCTGTGCAGGCTCAAATGAAGCTTTGCCCAAACATGCATGAACTATACCTGCTTTATCAACCCTGAATTCGATCCTTCCGGCTTTGACTTCCTTAACAGCTTTTGCGATGTCATTTGTAACAGTTCCGCTTTTTGGATTAGGCATCAGACCTTTGGGGCCGAGTATCTTACCCATTTTGCCAAGCTCACTCATAGTATCGGGAGCAGCGATAATAACGTCGCAATCTGCCCATCCTTCTGAGATCATCTTGAGGTAGTCTTCAAAACCTACATGATCAGCGCCGGCGTTTCTTGCGTCTTCCTGTTTTTCAGGCTTAGCAATAACAAGCACTCTCACAGTTTTTCCGGTACCATGCGGAAGCGCAACTGTACCCCTTACAAGCTGGTCTGCCTGTCTTGGGTCAACGCCTAGCTTCATGGCAATATCAATTGATTCATTGAATTTTGCTTTTGATGCTTCTTTAAGCCTTGTTACGGCTTCAGTAATAGTGTATTCTTTCTTGAAGTCAACTTTACTGTTTATTTCTTTTCTTCTTTTGGTTACTTTCATTGTATTATCCTTCTACTGTTATACCCATGCTTCTTGCAGTACCGGCTATCACCTTTGCAGCCGAATCAACTGTCCGTGCGTTAAGATCTTTCATCTTAAGCGTGGCAATATCTTCAACCTGTTTGCGGGTGACCTTTCCAACTTTGTTACGGTTGGACTGGGCGCTGCCTTTTTCAAGCTTTGCAGCTTTCAGGAGCAGCACGGCAGCAGGGGGAGTCTTGGTAATGAATGTGAAAGACTTATCCGAATAAACCGTTATAACAACCGGAATGATCAGGCCCTGGTCTTTCGACGTTCTAGCATTAAATTGCTTGCAGAATTCCATACCGTTCACACCGCGCTGACCCAATGCCGGTCCAACCGGCGGAGCCATTGTGGCTTGTCCTGCAGGAATCTGAAGCTTTACGAATCCTACTACTTTTTTTGCCATTTTAAATTATTGTATCCTTAAGTTTACTGTGAGTGCGTAATATATTTGTATATAAGTAACCAGGGAGAACTGGCTAGGTAATTATTTCTCTTTTTCTATCTGTGTAAAATCAAGCTCTATCGGTGTTTTCCTTCCGAAGATGCTTACCATAACTTTAACTTTCATTCTTTCAAGATTGATCTCGTTGATTGTTCCGTTAAAGTTTACAAAAGGTCCGCTTACCACTTTGATAAGGTCGCCTTTTTCAAACTGCATATCGATCTTTTCTTTTTCATCCGAGTCGTTTATTCTGCCAATGATCCGTTTAACTTCATCTTCTCTGAGTGCGATGGCTTCGTTTTTATCGCCAACCATTTTTAGAACACTTGGTGCGTGTGAAAGCAGCTTAACTACTTCTTTATCCAGTGCGGCTTCAACAAGCACGTAACCGGGGAAGAAGTTCTTATATTTGATCTTCTTTTTGCCGCCTTTTACTTCAAACACTTTTTCTTCAGGTATAAGCACCTGCGATATCTTATTCTCTAAAGCAAGCTCGGTAATTTCTGTATCAAGATAATTCTTTACTCTCTTTTCATGCCCGGTAATAGTTCTTACCGCGTACCATTTTTTGCCAGGCGCCGTAACTGGTGTTTCAACGTTTTCTTCAACCATATCCATTAGAAAATTATTTTTAGGCCTTCATTAATAACCTTATCAACGGCATATACAAAAACCGCGAAGATCAATGAGGTTGCTATAACCACCATTGTTGACTCTTTGAGCTCTTCTCTTTTTGGCCATGTAACTTTTTTCATTTCCTTCACTATATCTGTAAAGAAGCCGATTATCTTGTTTTTCAAATTAATACTCCGTTTCCTGCGATCTTAATTTCAGAGAATGTTGCACGTCAGGAGGGACTCGAACCCCCAACCTGCGGTTTTGGAGACCGCTGCTCTAC
>JACSRQ010000234.1 GCA_014879675.1 Ignavibacteria bacterium | reverse complement strand
TTATGAAAATGGTCTGCTGAAGGAATCTATTACTAAATATGAATTGGATGTTCCGGTTTCAACTGTAAGGTATGAGTACAGTTTTTACAAATAATACCGCAAGGTTTTTTATTAAGCAATATTAAAACAAAACAAATGAAAGCAATATTAATTATCCTAACTCTATTCCTATCTCTGGGCTGCACGATACTGGAGAAAAAACCTGAACAAAGCGCTGAACAACATAGAAACTTTGATGCTGGTTCAGATGAACTTGAATTTCTTAGGAAAATGAAAGATAAATATCCGTTTGAAGTTGATCTACTACAAAACAAGATAATTAAAGATCGGCTTGCTAAATTACTGGGTGACCGGTTTGAGTTTATCAAAAACATCTCCGAACTGGGACCATCCACTCCTATAGAAGTTTCCGGCAATATTTTCTCATCATATACATGCATGCAGCATAATTGCGGATTTACAAATTACATTATTGTTGCCGATATAGCTAAAAATGAAATTTACGTAGGTATTCGGGAAGAAGAAAAAGTTAAATTGTATTCCGAAAATGAAAACAGTCCATTTCCCGAAGTATTAATTAACTGGTCTAATAAATAAAAACCAAATTTAAATATGAAAACTTTGATAATCTTGCTAGCATTTTTATCTATAAACTGCTCAAAGCAGGAAAAAAGCACAAACCAGAATATTGATACTGTGAAAAAATCTGACAGTAGCAAAGTAAGTAATTCGCAAACAACGCAATCCACAAGCAGCCCAACCAAAGATTCAGTTCCGGTACCCAAACAAACTGATGAAGAAATTATCAGCGAGGCAACAAATGGCGTTTTTAACAAAAAATCGGGACAAACAAAATACAAAGATGAATTTGGCGATATGAGTCCCCTGACTACATACGAAGCTGTTGCAATAGATCTTAATGATGATGGTCAAAAAGAAGTTTTTGTTCAATTGTTAGATGGAAACTGGCCAAAAGGGTTTTATACTCTTTACATGAAAAAAGATGGCAAATGGTACAAAGAATATGAATGTATGGGTTCATATTCAATAGCATCAAGTAAAACCAAAGGATATATGGACATAAATTTAAATGCCGCCGTTGGAAATGACAAAAGTCTTGCCCGCTGGAACGGAAAAATGTATGTAGATAAAAGAGGCAAGAAGCCTTGTGATTTTTAATGTTTCTACAGTGTATCTTAAAATCATTCGGCCTTACCGATCTTTGGTCCAAAGCTGATCGCTTTTCTTTGTATCTTTGTGACTTTGTGTCTGCTTCTGTTTTGCTTTTGTTATTTGGTATTTGCTATTTGAATTAATGCAGTACTCCATGCTTCAACTCTTTCTTATCCTTTTCGTGGTGGAGGATCGCTATAATTCCACCAACGCTTACTATGGCTATGCCAATGATCGTGAGCAGATCGGGTACATGCCCGAAGAGCCACCAATCCATTAAGCCGATATATATTACCACAAAATAGTTAAACGGACTCAGCTTCGAAGCCTCGGTGTGGCGGTATGAATATTGCTGCATGTTCAAATACGCTACAAGCAGCACGCCGCCTGCAAGCGAGTACAGCCAGCCTTCAATCGGGGGATTCGACCAGTAGATTATTCCAAGTGGAAGTGAAAGTACCATCGCTGTAAGGGAAAAATAGAACAGTATGGTTTTGAATCCATCCGAGCGCGTTATGATACGCATTGCAACATAACTAATCGCAAGCAGCACCCCGGAGGCAAGCCCTATTAAATCGCCGGGCTTGAATACGCTGCTATCAGGTTTTATAATAAGTACAATACCTATGAAGCCGATCACTATGCCAAGCCATATTCTTTTTTCAACTACATCCTTTAGCCATACCAGCCCGATGATCGGAATAAATATCGGCGCGGTATTCTGCAGCAGTGATGCGTCAACCATTGGGATCTCGCTCATTGCGGCCGCAAAGCAGAGGAATGATATCACTCCAGATGCGCCGCGCAGTATTTCCAGCGGAAGCTTATCGGAGCGCATGTTGCGGAATTTATCCTTTGCGCTCAACAGCAGGCTCAGCGAAAATGCCGCAACGTACTGCATGAACACGATCCACCCCAGCTTCGCTCCGGTTTGACCTGCCAGCTTAACGCATACGGCAACCAGCGAGAGAAAGAATAATCCCGTCAGCGCCGATACAATGCCTTTGACAAGCGATTGCTCTGTAGGTTTATCTGCCATAAATAGAATTCATCACGCAAAATAAACCATTGGCGGCAAAAATAAAACACATTGAAAAATAAAATTTTAACAGTAAGGGTTGTTTATTACAGAGTGCTCCAAATGCAATAGAATTACTTGACAAGTATCATTTTTTTTGAATCACTGAAATCACTCATTTCAATTCTGTAGAAATATATTCCCGAAGATAATCCGGTGGCATCAAAATCTATTTCGTAAGTTCCTATTGTGTAGAATTTATCTACAAGCTCTGCAACAAACTTACCGGTAATATCAAAAACTCTCAGCCTCACATTTTCCGGATTGGAAATGCTGAATTTAATGGTGGTTTTCGGATTAAAGGGATTTGGATAATTCTGAAAGAGCGTAAACTTCTTCGGGATATTTTCGAAACTTCCTCCGCCATCTGTCGTTTTGTAAATTAAGCCATCATGTCCCGCTGCCCAGCCTGTATTCTTGTTTTCAAAGTGTATTCCCCAAATAAGCTGGTCAACATTTTGATATCCCCAGTTTTTACCACCGTTCGTGGTTTTTAATATTCCGGCGAATCCCGCAACCCAACCTGTGTTTTCATCCGCAAATTCAACGGCAGTTAAAGAGCTTGTGCTTTCCTGTGCAAACCAGGTTAAGCCGCCATTAGTACTCTTCACAATCGCGCCGTCTATTCCCACAGCCCAGCCGGTATTTTCATTAACGAAGCATACTGATTGAAACTGGATAGTTTCTGGAACAAATGTGTCTATCCAGGTAATTCCGCCATCGGTCGTTTTTAGCACTGCGCCCTGGCTTGCACCTGAATTGCATCCAACTGCCCAGGCTGTTTGCTCATTCAAAAAATGTAAACAAGATAAATAATGGCCCACGTACACATTAGTCCAGACATTTCCCCCATCGGTTGTTTTCATTATTCTCCAGCCGTCTTTGTTTCCGCAGTTTATTAGCCACCCGCTGTTTTCATTGAAGAAATGAAGGCTTGATGCGTAAAATGCAGACACATCGAATAACTGTACTTGCCAATTTTTTCCGCCATCCGTTGTTTTAAACACGATGCTTATATAATCATACCCGCCTGAAATCCAGCCTGTGCTTTCATTTAAAAAAAATACCGAACCCAGGATATGAGGTGCCGAAAAATTAAAGCTTTCCCATGATAAGCCCGCGTTTTCAGTTTTCATGAATGTACCGCCCGATCCAACAATCCAGCCCGTATTCTCGTTAAGGAAGAATACATTTTCCAGGCGTTCTGTAGAGTTTGAGTATTGCTGAATCCAGCCATCACCAGAAAGTAATGCTGCAGGAAATTGCAGGGTTAAGAAAATAAAAGTAAGAATTTTAATCATATTGTTCAGTATAGATAAAAGAAATATAACATATATTTAAGGAATCTTTTTTCACTTCACTACTCACAACTACACTACTTCACTACTCAACTACTCACCTATTTAACAAGCACCATTTTTACCGATCCATAAAAGCTGCCCGAGCGCAGCACTGCGAAGTAAACTCCGCTCGATGCGCTTCCGAGATCAATATTCACGGAGTATGCACCGGGTGCAATTTCCTGATCCAGTATAGTTTGAATTAATTTTCCCGCAGCATCATAAACTTCCAGTGTAACCTTTTCGTTATTTGTGTTTGCCGGAACTTCAAAAACTACTGTCGTAACCGGATTAAAAGGATTGGGGTAATTCTGACGCAATCTATATTGCATAGGAACAGTACCTGATAAGGCTGTAATACCAATAATCTCCGAAACATCAAGTTTCCAAACCGCATTAGCTTCTGTGCCGGCAAATAAATAGTTTCCGGATATCATCAAAGATAGTACTCTCTGGCTATCAAGTCCGTTATTAAGATAATTCCAGTCGTTTCCGAAATTGCTTGAATAATATACACCCCTCCCGGTTCCGCAAACCAGGTAGTTGTTCACGTCTATTATGCAATTTATATCAGTATTATTGATGCCCATTGCGCTCCAGGTTATGCCGCTATCGCCGGAGCGGAAAATTCCCGCGCTATCTGTGCCGGCATAAATGTAATTTCCGGTTAAGAGCAAACATTTTACAGAGTGGTTTAGTGATGAGTTATGGAATGAGTTTCCGTTATTGGTTGAATAAACAAAGCCGCTGTAACCCGTCGGGTATAATCCGCAGCCTGCATAAACATAGTTATCTTTAGCTAAAATTGCGCTGGTTTTAACATCTGCAAAGCCAAGATTCACCCAGTTATTGCCATTATTGGAAGAGCGGAATATGCCATATTCTAAAGTTGAAACATACATATTATTTCCATTTGTTATTGAAAGTACATCACTGCCAATATTTCTTCCGGACCAGTTTAGGCCGTTGTTTGAAGTATAAAAGAGGCCGTCACTTGTTCCAACATATAGATCAGTTCCAACATTCAGGAATGTATTTATTTCTTTATAAAGCATAGTGTTGTAAAACCAGTTAGCGCCATTATTTGAAGAATAGTAAATCCCATAATTATTCGTACCGGCAAAAAGACTGCTGCCGCTTTTTGCCAGCGATAAGGTCTGTATGTTATGCATTTCGGTCTTAATCCAGTTCATGCCGAAGTTTGTTGAACGGAATACACCTGAACCAGAGAATCCGGCAAAAACTGTATCTCCGATTAAACCAAAACCATATGCAGAACCACTAGTGTGCGATGTTTGGGCAAAAGAATAGAGCTGCCCGTAATTTGTTGATCTATAAATTCCTAATCCGCTCGTGCCGGCATAAACATAGTTGTCTTTAGCGATCATTGAAGGTATCATTAATCCCATAACACCGGCAAAACTCCAATTTAACCCGTTATTTGTAGAACGGTAAATTCCGTTGTAACTTCCTGCGTATATAAAATTTCCTGAATAGCCCAAAGCCTCAACCGGAAGATTCATTGTTAAGGGGTGATCCCAGTTTACACCGTAATCATGTGAAACGTAAACTCCATCGCCACCCCCTGCATATAAGACATCTCCATTTGCCTTTAATTCTCTTACGCTGAAGGTATTGTTAACCAGGTTCCAGCTCGTTCCGTTATCGCTCGAGGATAGAATTCCGCCGCCGCCTGCCAGCACATAGCCCCCGGCAACTGCCATCCCATATATAGATTGATTATTCTGTGATGTTCTAGCCCAATTCAGACCGTTATTGGTTGATAAATAAACTCCTTTATTTTCTGTACCTGCAAAAATAATATTATCCTTAGCGGTAAAGCAGTTAACCTCTATGTTCTGCATATCGGAATACTTCCAGCTATCACCTTGATTTGTAGTGAAATATATATTGGCCACACGTGTTGCATAATTATATGTGCCGGCAAAGATGATATTATCTTTAACGAAAAGCGAGAAAACTTGGCCGCCGTTTATCCCGGCGGAGCTTTGCTCCCATTGAGTTATTAATATATTAGAAGAAAGAAGCAGGGCGGTAAAAACTGTAAGCAGGTTTTTCATATTTGCTTCAGACTATTATTTATTACTTCGCAAATATGTGTTTTTGCTTCGCTCA
>JACSRQ010000039.1 GCA_014879675.1 Ignavibacteria bacterium | reverse complement strand
CTATCGTCTTTGAAAGCGATCGTCCCCCCTTCTGAACTGCTAAAGCAGTCAGGGAAGCGGAAGGGGGGAAAGGGGTTCAACATCTAGTCCCTCCTAGTTGATTCCTCGGATGAGTTGGATTTCATTCGTGGCAAGCGGAACAAACCCGCTGAAACTTTTTCAGGAAAATATATAGCCGAAACAATTATATTATCAGTATGTTGTGATCCGCACAAGATTTGTATTTTTAATTGTTCTTGGTTCGCATATATTTGTATTCACTTTTTTTCAGATTGAAGAATATCTTACTTAAATTCACGGTTTTTCTGATACTGTTCATACTTGGCCTGCAGACCAATTTTGAATTATCTTACTATTTGCTTTTTTACCTGAACAGGGAAGCTTTAACGGAAGCGGTGTGCGAAAAGAAAACCGAAACCTGTAAAGCATGCTGTTACCTGAACAAGCAGATCGAAAAGAAGACAGAACAGAGCTCTCCGATGGTTCCGGAAAAAGAGAAGAAGAACACTGAAATAAAGATCCAGGAGTATTTCCCTGCCCATTTTGGATACGAAAATAAGAATTACAGGAAGCTCAGAGATGTTGTTACTAATCAGCTGATCCTCACATCTAACTTCAAAGGCAATATATTCCATCCCCCAAAAGCAGAACCTTTCGTTTAAAAAGTTCAGAATAATTTAATAATTCATTTTAAAAGAAAGGTTTTTTATGAAGACGCTGCTCTTTAAGGCATCGCTATTGCTTGCGATTGCCCTGTATGTATCCGGCTGCTCGGATTCCGATGTTATTACAAATAACGGTACAAACAATCCGGGCTTAAGCGGATTGATCAAAGTTGATTCTGCTTATGCAACCGGCTCTAAAGCTATTGTCGCACTGTACGCATCAGATTCCCTGAAAACAGGATATAATAAATTCTACGTGGTGTTGTACGATTCAGCCACAGGAACTTTGATAACGGATTCACATGTGATGATAATGCCCGAAATGAACATGGGCATGATGTCACACTCCGCGCCGTATGAAAATCCGGCAAGCGAAACAGCAGTTGACGGCAAGTATCCGTGCGCAGTTGTGTTTATTATGCCATCGGATAACACTATGCCATGGAAGCTGGATGTGATGGTTCATAATCACAGCGCGCCGGGAGAACCTGAAGGAACAGCAAGCTTCAATCTTGCAGTTTCAAATAACCCGACGAAATTCAAATCAATTCTTACCGGCGACAGCACAAGGCTTTATTTATCATATGTACAGCCCAAAAGCCCTGTAGTTGGTATTAATGATTTCGAATTCACGCTGCACAAACGGGTCAGCATGATGAGCTTCCCTGCTGATTCATCTTACACAAGCACGATCTACCCCTGGATGCCATCAATGGGTCACGGCTCACCGAATAATGTTGACCCGTCACACATCGGAATGGGGCACTATAACGGTGATGTAAACTTTACAATGACAGGTGACTGGCAGATAAAGGTTTACCTGCATAAAAACGGTCAGACTGATTCAACATACTTTGACCTTTTGTTCTAAGCAGTCTATTTTGATTTCCTGCTGCGGCAAAACGAACCGCCGGCAGTAACTTAATAATTTATACTTAAGCTGTCTTTTGATAAGGCAGCTTAAGAAAATTTTTTATAAATGAAAATAATAAGCAGTTTTCTTTTTCTGTTGCTGATTTTAACGGCATTCAATACATCCGCACAAAGTATCAAAGGGAAAGTTATTTCTCTTGAAACAGGCGAGGCGCTTGATAAAGTCACTATCGAGCTGAACGGAAGAACAGTTTCACAAAGCGGCGAAGAAGGCGAGTTCGAGATTACCGGAATAAAAAAATTTCCTGTATCAGTTAACTTCAGAAGATTAGGATACGGCAGCAAAGAATTGACTTTTGAGGCAGAAAACAAGGAAGTGATCGCGGCGTTGGCCGAAGAGCTTCCGGGGACTGATGAAATTAAAGTAAACTCAACAATCTTCAGCAAAAGCGGAATGTTAAACAGCTTCTACCTGAGATCGGGAATTAATACAATTGATGAGCTTCTGGAAAGGGCGCCGGGATTAACCGTGGTTAAGCGCGGCAATTACGCATCTGAGCCCGTTATTCGCGGACTCAATTCAGACAGGCTTAGTATTACTCTCAACGGTATGAAGATTCAAAGCGCATGCACCGATAAAATGGATCCCGTTACATCATACACTGAAACAGGCAACCTTGAGAGCGTGGAACTCTCACGTGCTTCGTTCACCTGCGGAAAGTGCAGCAACAAACAGGGCGGCGTGGATCTCAGGCTCAAGGATGCTTCTACGCTTGACCGTTTCAGGCTGAACGGTTCACTAAGCACAGGTTTCATGACGGTTTCAAACAGCAAACTTGCTGATGCGAGATTTAACTTGGGTTCGGTAAATTATGGATCAACAGTGAATTTTATATACAGGTCAAGCGGCGACTATAAAACCGGCAGCGGAAGCAGGGTAAACTACTCGGGCTATAATAAGATCAACCTGACAAACTCGCATATCTTTAAGCCGAACGATAATCTTGAATTCACCGCGGAGATACTGTATGATTTTGCATGGGATATTGGCTATCCCGCGCTTACCATGGATGTTAAAACAGCCGAAGCGTTCATTGCTGGTATCGGATTTAAAACACGTGAGCCTTTCAATAATATTAACAGTATTGAAGGGAAAGTGTATTACAATTTTGTAAACCATCTTATGGATGACTCACACAGGGATAACAGGATAAAAATGGATATGCCCGGGTGGACCACAACGAAAGGCGCGTACCTGAAAGGAAACTTCTTTTTTGGAAAGTTCACCGGCGATATTAAAACAGATGCTTCTATTACTACTGCGCGGGCAGAAATGACGATGTATGTGCCGGGCTCAATACCCATGTTCATGCTTACATGGCCGGATGTACTGAAGAATGATGTTTCCGTATCCATGAACCTGAAGAGAAATATCGGAAAGCAGATCATAGTTTCAGCCGGGGCGGGAGTATCTTTTATCAGCTCAAGCATTGAAGATGAGCTTGGATATGGTGAGCTGAGTATTTTTTACCCGAAGTTCAGCGGTAAAGAGAGCAGGCTTGCCGGAAGCATAACAGGCGGATTTAAAGTGAACTTCCCGGAAGGGTTTTCGGCAGGGCTGCATTACTCATTCATTGAAAGAGACCTTTCTATTTCCGAGCAGTATGCGTTCTACATTTTCAACCGGCAGGATGCGTATGATTATATCGGCGACCCGTTTATAAATAACGAAAAGCTGCACCAGGCTGAGCTTTCAGGCGAATATACTAACGGCCGCTTCAAAGCCGGGTTGAATGTTTTTTATTACAAGTTCAATAATTATATAATAGGTTTGATAGATAACTCGCTCTCGGCAATGACCGAAGGCGCAAACGGAGTTAAGATATACAGCAATATTCCCTCCGCGGAAATTTCCGGGTTTGAGTCAACACTTGAGGCGGGTATAACAGGTGATCTTAGTATTGTGAATTCCATACAGTACACCCGCGGCACAGATAATTCAGGCGGCAGCCTGCCGCAGATAGCGCCGCTCTCGGGAACGCTTTCAGCGCGTTATAGCCGGGGGATACTAAGTGTGCAGCTTGAAACTATCTGGGCTTCCAGGCAGGAACGCGTTGATATTAAGTACGGTGAATCCGTAACGCCTTCTTTTGCGGTTATGAACTTACGGGGAGGCGTGAAGCTGCTTGATAGGTTAACACTCAGCGCGGGTGTTGAAAACATATTGAACAAAGAGTATTACGAGCATTTAGACTGGCAGAAGATCCCAAGGCCGGGCAGGAATTTTTATTTAACCATCAAAACTGATTTCTAAAATCATGCTGACTATGAAAAAAACAAACTATGTACTGGTTTTTATTCTCTTCATCTGCTTCAGGGTATTCGCCCAGCAGGCTCCATTTACTATTGAAGTTGAGCAGGTTTTGATGCCCAATGCGCCAAAGCTGCATTCGTTTGCGTTTGCGCAGTCCGGCGGGAAGTGGCTTTTTATCGGGGGCAGGTTCAACGGTCTGCACGGGTTTTCTCTCGGTATAAGTTTTCCGCCTAAGTACCAAAACAGGTACGCCTGGGTTGTTGATCCTTCAACCGGGCAAACATGGTCGGTTAACCTGTACAGCTCACTCACTATAAGCAAGGCAGACCCGCTCAGATCCATGAATATGCAGTATTACCAGGATGGAGATAAACTGTATATCAATGGAGGCTACGGGCTGGATAGCCTGAAGGATTCCCTTGTTACTTTTCCTGTGGTCAGCGTGGTTGATGTGAACGCAACCATACAGGCGGTTATAAATAACACAAGCCTCAATCCGCATATAAGACAGGTTACTGATGAAAGGCTGAGAGTGTGCGGCGCGGAAATGGAAAAGCTTGGCGATCACATTTACCTGCCGGGCGGCCACAATTTCTGGGGTGAATACACAAGAACGGTTAACAACCAGATCTATACAAACAGCCTGAAGAAGTTCAAAATAGTTGATAACGGTATAACGGTTTCAATATCTGACTATTCCGAATTCTACGATACAACCGTTTTCCACAGGAGAGATTACAATCTTGTACAGGCAATTAAACCGGATGGTTCGGAAAGCCTGACACTATACGGCGGTGTTTTCAAATCATACGTAGATCTGCCGTACCAGGAACCTGTATACATTGATCAAAATGGTTATACGCTGGATAACTCGTTCCAGCAAAAGATGATGCAGTACACAAGCTCACTCTTTCTTATGTTTGATTCTCTGACAGGGAAAATGTTCACAACTTTTGTTGGCGGTACAAGTCTGTATTACCATGATGAGGGTTCAAATACTTTGGTAAGGGATTCTCTTGTGCCGTTTATAAGGGATATTAGTACGCTCACAAAAGCATCAGACGGAAGTTCTACCGAGTACATTCATGCGTTAAAGCTCCCCGTGCTTGTTGGCACAAATTCAATTATAATACCCGAGATGTCCCTTCCGCAGTATTCAAACGGCGTGATAAAGCTGGCGGCTTTGAACGGCAGGGTAATGATAGGATACCTGTTCGGTGGTATTCGCGCATCGGTGCCGAATAATGGGCAAACTTTCCCGAATGACAGGATATATAAGATTTATGTTACAAGGAGTCCGTTTGGCATAACCCCAATCGGCAGCGAGATTCCGGAAAGATTCTCCCTGGGTCAGAACTTTCCAAATCCGTTTAATCCCACAACGCAGATCAATTTTGATATACCCGCCGCCGGGTTTGTAAAGATCACAGTTTTCGACATGCTGGGCAGAGTTGTTAGCGAGCCGGTGAAAGAAGAACTTGCTGCGGGAAAGTACTCGGTTGAGTTTGATGTTTCGGAACACGGTAGCGGTATTTATTATTACAGGCTGGAGACGTCAGGATTTGTTCAAACTAAAAAAATGGTTTATATAAAATAATATTGAACATTTATTATTCTGAAGCCGGACTGTGTGTCCGGCTTTTTTTTAGTTCGGTATTTAGAGCTGAACCCCCATTGTGAATTTCATTCGTTTTACTCATCCGATGACTGGTAAAACAGATTTCCTGATACTTCTGAGGAGTTGAGTTGAGTCATCGGATGAGTAAATTTCAATAGCTAAGATTTATTAGTGCTGAATATGAATGCGCATTCTTAAAATTCATGTCTAGATACCTGCCTTCGCAGGTATGACAAAATACTAAGGATTTGGGAGAGTTGAGT
>JACSRQ010000172.1 GCA_014879675.1 Ignavibacteria bacterium | reverse complement strand
CCGATGACTGGTCATACCATATCCTGAGGAGATTCGTAATCCAGTCATCGGATGAGTTTTTTACCTCACATAAAACGGCAGCCTTTCGGGCTGCCGTTTTGAAAGAATTTCCGGAATACAATAAAGCTTTATTTTATCAGCATCATCTTTTTGGTATCGGTAAATTCGCTGGTACTAATGGAATAGAAATAAATTCCGCTCGCAAGCGCCGATGCGTTGAAATCAATATTATACGTGCCGGCTTCAAACCTGCCGTTGGCAAGCAATGCCACCACACGCCCGACTGCATCAAACACTGATATCTTTACATCAGAGCCCTTTGGAATGCTGAACCTGATGTTTGTCTGCGGGTTGAACGGATTAGGATAATTCTGCGATAGCGAGAACGATGTTGGTGTAACACCGGATACAGGCTCAACTGCAGTTACGCCTCTGGGCGCGGTTCCTGCATTAAGAACTTCCTTATTGTTATCGTTCTGTATGAACGCAACTGTATGCATAGAGCTATCGCGCCAAACAGGGTCAACCTTGTATGTAAATATATACTGGAAATTTCCCGATGTACCTGCGATAACCGTTCCGCTTGTATTGGGAAAAGCCTTCCTGAACACATGTTCAAAAACGGTTTCACCGTTTGTGCCCTGCGGCACGGGATTTATAACCCAGCTCTCGATTGCCATAACTCGAAGCTTATAATTTCCTGAAGGAAGGGTGGTTGGAATATTCACCGTAACCGTTGCCCTTATGGAATCACCTGCTATCCTTGTATCAACAACCGTGATAGAGAGCGGTGCGGGAACCGAAAGCCTGCTGTAAAATGCATTGTTCAGATTTGCCAGGCTGAACGGCCACACATCATTTATTAATCCGTCAGAGTTCAGCCAGGGCATGGCATTCATGCCATAGTACGCGCCGTAGCGCTCCTGGTTCTGTGTCGGATTATGCTGATACATTGCGTCAACACCGGGAAAACTGGCATGGTACTTAATTGCAATAATGGAATCGCCTTTCGCGTCAATATAAGATTTCAGCGCGGGATTATTCGCGGCACACGGGCCGCATGATGCATTTGTAGCTTCTTCAAACAGCACTTTCCTTACGAACTGTGCGTTTGAAATTCCCGCCGCCATAAAAAATATCAGCAGGGCAGCAATCAGGTTTGGTTTTTTCATTTTAGTTTTCTCTGAAAAATTATTTAATTAATATCATTTTGGTATTCTGTCTGAATCTGCAGAAATAAAAAAGCGGGCCTTAACTGACCCGCTTTTTTGATTGGTAAAATTCTTAATTATATCAACCTGCTTAAGCAGGGCTGGTAAAACAGCAAATGCTATTTCACTAAGATCATTTTCTTGGTCTCGGTGAATTTACCTGTATTCAAAGTATAGAAATAAATTCCGCTGGGTAAATTGGAAGCATCAAAAAATACATTGTATGTACCTTTCTGCTGATTGCCATCTACCAATGTTTTTACTTCTTTACCAAGTACATTAAATACTTTCAGGCTTGCGTATCCGTTTTCCGGCATTGAAAATTTTATATTTGTTGTTGGGTTAAACGGATTTGGATAATTCTGCTGAAGTGTGAATCTCTCGGGTGTTTCGTTAATGAAAGGCTCAACACCAACAAGCATACCCATACGGCCGGAGTTTACAACTGATTTATCATTGTCGTTCTGCAGGAATGCAAGTGTGTACATTGATGAATCCTGCCAAACGGGGTTTTTATAATAAGTGAATGTATAGCTTTCAGTTCCCGGGGTTATTGTGATCGGGGTCCCTGTAGCAGAAGGAAGCGATTTTCTGAATACATTTCCGAATACTGTTTCGCCATTTGTTCCCGGAGGCGATGTGTAAATTACCCAGCGCTCAACAGCCATTACTCTTAAAGTATATGTGCCTGCAGGAAGCTCAGAGAATTTAGTTACATTAACCACTGCTCTGATGGAGTCCCCAACTCTTGTATCTGTAACAGTTACAGCAGTGTTAGCGCTTAAGCCTGTATAGTAGTTGTAGTTTCCTGTCATGCTTGAAAAATTGAACGGGGAACCAACATACGAATATAAGCCTTCCATCTTAGCAGCAGGTACTGAATTTATACTATAATAATATCTTCTGTCGTATGATTCGGTTGGATTATGCAGGTACATAGGGTCGTTTCCCGGGGAAGGCCATCCAACATGATATGAAACGCAGATAAGCGCATTCCAGTTATTCTGTATCCACACTTTTAACTGCGGATTGTTTGAAGCGCATGGACCGCAAGTTGAGCTGGTCCAGTTTTCAAATAGCACAGTCTTTTGTGCCTGTGAAAATGTAATGCCAACTAATGCAACGAGGGCAATTACAACAAGTAAATGCTTTTTCATTTTTAGATTCCTCTCTCTATTAAATGAAGTTTTGGAGTTATATTTCCATTTATGTAATGAAAAACTAATAGATTAAGTTTTAATTATCAAGTCTAATCTATACTAAATCTACCTCTAATCTGTTTCTAATTAATAACGTAAAGGAGTTAGATGTTTGTAAAAAAATGCGAAAAATAACAAAAAAATCAACGATCTGTTGCCAGATTCCGTCTATTTGATCATTGTCATCTTCCCTGAAGCTGTGAAATTTCCCACCGCGAGCCTGTAAAAATATACGCCGCTTGGGTATGCAGACGCATTCCATTCTACTTCGTAAGTTCCCGGCTGAAGATTTTGTTTTACCAGCATTGCGACTTCTTTGCCGAGAATATCATACACAGACAGGAATGTCTGTGCTACTGATGAGCCGGATGGAATAGCAAATCTTATTTTCGTTGCCGGATTAAACGGATTCGGATATGCCGGGTACAATTTATAATTCATAGGCGTAATGGTATTTACCTGCTGAACACCTATCGGCTGTGAATATTTTATTGTGGTGATATCATAGTCGGTAGTGCTATCGAAGCTGATGCCTGTAACAAAGATGTTCAGGCTGTTATCAACTGCGGCAGTATATAAAAAATCTTCGGAAAACTCGAGCCTGCTGTATTCTTCAAGCCAGAAGAGATCACCCGAGGGTCCGTATTTGAGCAAGGCATAAGCAAGATGGTTTTCATGGGTATCGGTGCAGCCTCCGGCGTAAACATTTCCAAGCCTATCTACTACTATGGATGTTCCGTAATCAAGCCCCCGCCCTGTGCCGTTATATCTTTTCTCCCAAAGCGGCTGTGCGGTCGGGTCAAGCTTAATGGTAAGAAAATCTTCCGAGCCCAGTGTATCAGCATTTCTTGATGCTCCGGTTACATAAATATTGTTAGCCGTATCGCAGGTTATGGAGTACGGCAAGTCCTGGTTGTTTCCCGTGCCGTTATAATTGTAAATCATAATCACGGATGCATTTGTATCGAACCTGTACAGGCCGTAATCAAGTCCGCCGGGCAGGTTCCTCATTCCTGCGCAAACAACTATCTTGTTATCTTTGCTTATCATCATTTGCACTGGCACATCATTGCCCACTGCAGTACCGCTGAATGTACTTTGCCACTTCAGGTTCAGAGCAAAGTCATACTTCAGCATGAGAATATCATCGTAGCCGCTGATGGCATTGGATCTGCCCAGCACATAAACTGCCCCCGAGCTATCAGTGCAAACGGTAACCGGTACCTCGCTGCTTTGAGGAGTTTTGGAAAATATTGCGGTGTTAATCAGGTTGCCCGCGAAGTCATACCTTAGAACCGCAGTAACGTATGAACCGTTTTGCCGCCTCATCATAGCCGCGGAATAAACTCCGCCGGCAGATACCGTTACGCTGTTCCCGATGGTTTGGTTATATCCGGGAGGCATAAAAATCCTGTTCCACAACATATCGCCTGTTGAATCATACTTCTGTGTAACCGATTTAATTACCTGCGTTGTATCGGCTGTGAATCCGGTAATGTATGAGTTTGCGTTATTATCAAGCCATGCGGAGTTGAGCTGATCTACCGCGTCACCATACCCGTTAAAAGTGCTCACCCATGCAGTGCCACCGGAAGAATTGTATTTGATGACGGCAATATCCGAGCCTGAAGATATACGGCCAACCATACCGTAAACGAACACGTTTGATGCTGCGTCCAGCTTAAGTGTTGATGCAATATCAAAGCGGTTATCTTCGCCGTTGAATCTGCGCACCCATTCCCTGCTGACCTGCGCGTGAATTACACCCGCAAGCAGAATAAGTAAAGCTAAGTATTTTAATCTGCTTTTCAATTGTTATCCGGCAATATTAGCCAATTTAACGCGGTAATGAAATGGTAAATTTATGGAGAGTCAGAATTAGATCACCGCACTCATCCGATGACTGGCCTTACCATATCTTCAGGAGTTTCGTAATCCAGTCATCGGATGAGTTTTTCACATCTGCTAGTCATACCTGCGGAGCTTAATGATTCCTCGTGCCACAAATCTCAAAAAGCGAGATCACAAAATACGTTTGTCTGCTCAGTGCGAGGAATCCGCAAACTCTGATTTCGTGGAACGAGTATCTTGTGATTTAGGGATAGGTGCCTTTAGAGTTTCCCAAACCGGAGTTTGGGAAACAGAGTTAAGATAATTCCCCTCTGGAGAGGTCGAAGAACTGGCGAAGACATGTGGTGGCACTTTAGTGCCGGGGTGTGTTGAAGTTTCTCGCATTTGTTATCCTTCGTGCCAGGAAGCCGGGTCATACCAACAAAAAAAGGCGTTCAGTCTATGCTGAACGCCTGAAAAAATAATATGAATTGCCTGATTATTTAACCAGTACCATTCGTTTCACGCTTGAGTAATCGCCTGCATCGATACGGTAGAAATATACACCTGATGCATAGCTGGAAGCGTTGAAATCCGCTTCATAGTATCCTGCGGCAAGATCGCCTGCAAACACCTGTGCTATCTCATTTCCAATCACGTCATAAACCTTAACGGTTACATTCGCAAATTTAGGAATATCAAATTTTATCTTGGTAACCGGGTTGAACGGATTCGGGTAATTCTGGTGCAGCGCAAATACATTCGGAATGCCTGTGTTCAGGTTCTGAATACCGAACGGTACAATTGTATCGAACTGCGCTGTTTGCACAATAACGTTACTCATCGAAGTAATGGTTCCGTTTGGATTAGTTCCGTTGTACGAATTATTGCCTGCGCCCACCCATCTCTGGAAGTAATATGTTTTATCGTTATATATAACCGTGGTTGCTGATGGCGAAAAATTAACTGTTGCGGCAGAATCATAAAACAGGTTTCCGCCGTTAACTGTAACGCCAACAGCCGGTGATACTGATGTTATCAGCTTATACTGCGCTCTATAGTTACAGGTATAATTTGAAACACCTGTTGAAATTGTAATGTTGTTAATTGTATCTCCGGCATTGCTCCAGTTCTGGAAAAGATATCTTGTTGAACCGAAGATCTGCGGTGATACCGCTGATAGCTGCTGTGATGAGCCAACATTCCATGCAAACAGTGACGGGCTTGTGTATGTTGTACCATTCACTTTATAAGCAAGTAATATCCTGTTGGTATTTACACCAACATAGTTCATGCCAACCAGGTAGCTGACCGATGTTTTGTGCGTTTTGCCGTTTCCGTTGGTTCCTGTTACTATTATGCGGTAGTTACCTGTGGGTACAGCACCGGTTGAATTAACCTGAACTGTGAAGTTACCCGGGAATGTGCTGACAGTTCCGCCCGAAGGAAATGAAACTGATATCCCTGCATTTGGCGGATCGACCTGTGCTGTTAATGTAACCGGTGAATTATATCCTGCTGCAACTATGGGGATCGTCATATCATATGTCGCGCTCTGGTTCTGACCCTGCAGCACAGATTTAAATCCGGTAGTAGGGATCATTGTAAAGTTTGCAGTTTTCTTCGCACCGTTCATAACTTCAACACCCTGCTGGATCCATGCGATCGGCATTACTTCTGCCGGGTTCCAAATCGGGTCTTTGTAAAATTTCTTCTCTACTATAACGGTCTGGCCGGGATAAAGATAAACATTTTCTCCATTTCCGCCGTTTACAAGTCTTCTCATTATATCGTAAAACTGGGTCTCGCCGTTCGTACCGGGAGGTGATGTATAACTATGGTGTCTTTCCTGGATCGAAAAGTGAACAAATACACTGGGGTTTGAAAGCAGTACTTCGCAATATATCCTTGCACGTACAAGAATACTATCGCCGAATGTACTATCAGTAAGAATCATAGTAACGGGGCTCAGCAGGTTTGTCCTGGTATCAAAAAGAGATTGCAGCCCGCCGGAAGTATATGGAGAATTTACAGTGATGAGTCCGTCCATTCTTGCCTGAGGTATCGAGTTAACACCGTAGAAATTTCTCCTTGCATTGTTATCATTTGGGTTATACAGAAAGTACCCGTCATTGCCGGGTGCCGGCCAGTTCATGTGGTATGCAATACCTACAACCCTATCGGCATCTACCGAGTTGATCCATGATTCCATTGCCGGGTTATTCGAGGCACAAGGGCCGCAAGTCCAACTGGTGAATCTCTCAACAAAAACCATTCTGTCTCCTGCAAGGAAAGAAGACGTAACGGCCACTAAGAAGAAAACAATTGTAAATAGCTTTTTCATTCTTATATATATTAATTATTATGGAAATGTTTGATATTAACTATTAAAATATGAATAGTTGTTCAATTTTTCAAGCCGAATGGCTAAAAAAACGTTAACTTTAAACCCTCAATTATTGCCGCGGGGGTTTAGGCTATTATAATGTAATTTAGCTAATATTATTGAATTAGATTGATTTTGCGATAATTCCTTATGAAATTGCGGACTTAAACCCGATTTTTAAATTATTTTTATAACTTCACTAAATGAAAAAGACAACAAAACTGCATCTGAAGAAGATAAGAACCACCGATAGCAGAAAAGATGACAAGGTAAAAGTAACCGGATTTTCAGTTAGGCCGCTGAAACCAAAAGCAGGCAAAGCAGTCACAATTAGAATGACGATAAAGAATGTCTCTGATAAATTGATAAAAAGTGTACCCTGGCATATAGTGAAGAACAAAAAGATACTTGATCATGGAGTCAGATTTAATCTATCCGCAGGTGATAGCTTTAAGATATCAACTACATGGACAGCTTCAAAAGGTTCATTCTTCATTTACGCAGATGCTGACCCGAAGAACACTCTAAGGGAGCCTAAAATAAAACAGTTTAACAACCTGCCGCAGGGAACCGATCTTAAGGTAAAATAGTAAAATATATATAACGCATAATTTTCTTATCCGGAATAAACACTCCGCATAATAACAGGCAGAAAAATCAATTTGTATAATCGATACAGGGAAGGCAGCCCTGTTTCTTCAACACACATTTCCCCAAAAAATTTCTTAGCATGAAAGAACAAAATGGCAGAACGTAATATCTCATTTAAAACTAAGGTTCGTTACAGGTTTGATAACATTATGGCGCGCGGCCCGATAGCGCTTATCGGCTGGCTTGGGCTACTCTCGCTGATACTCGTTTGCGCAGCGGGAATTTTACTTACAATTTCCGGCTTTACACAGGATGACGGCGAAACAATGGGCTTCATTGAAGCAACCTGGAAGAGCTTAATGAGAACTTTAGACCCCGGAACAATGGGCGGCGATACCGGCTGGGGCTTCCGGATCACAATGCTTGGCGTAACACTCGGCGGTATCTTTATAGTATCAACCCTTATCGGTGTGCTGGCGAGCGGTATTTCGAACAAGCTCGATGAGCTGCGTAAAGGCCATTCATTCGTAGTTGAAAAAGGACATACGCTTATCCTCGGCTGGTCCGAAAAGATATTCCCGATAATAACAGAATTGCTTATAGCCAATGATAACCAGAAGAACCCTGTAATAGTTATCCTTGGGCATAAAGATAAAGTTGAGATGGAAGACGAGCTGAAGGCAAAGATCCCCGATACAAAAAATACACGTGTAATTTGCCGCAGCGGAAGCACAATAGATCTTAATGATATCGAAATTGTGAACCCGCATGAATCACGCTCTATTATAATACTTGCACAGGAAGGCCATGACCCGGATATAAGCGTAATAAAAACCATACTGGCGCTTACAAATAATCCGGGTAGAAGAGAAGAGCCTTATCATATAGTTGCGGAAATAAGCGACCATAAAAACAAGGAAGTTGCCGAGATGATAGCTTCGGGTGAAGTTACGCTTGTTCACACCGAAGAGCTTATTTCGAGGGTGATCGCGCAGTCATGCAGGCAATCGGGCTTGAGCGTTGTTTATACCGAGCTTCTTGATTTCGATGGTGACGAGATATATTTCCAGGAAGAACCCGGACTGAATGGCAAAACATTTAAAGATGCAGTTATGGGGTACGAGGATTCTGCTGTTATCGGGATCCGCAGTACCGGTGGAAAAACAACTATCAATCCGCCAATGGATACAGCGTTTGGAAGCGGTGATATGGTTGTGGCTATCTCAAAAGATGATGATACTATCCGCCTGTCGTCCGGCGGTGCACCAAATGTAAATACTGATGCCATCACTACGGGCAGCCCCAAGACTGCGGACACCGAAAAGACCCTCATACTCGGGTGGAACTGCAAGGCATGTAATATCGCAATGGAGCTTGATAACTATCTCGCCCCCGGCTCGAAGCTCACAGTGGTTGCCGAAGGCGAAGGCGTTGAAGAACAGCTGAACGAACTGAAACCCAAGCTGAAGAACCAGGATATAGAATTCAAAGCGGGAAATATCAGCGATAGAGAGCTGCTCGACTCGCTTGAGCTGCAGGTTTATAATCACATCATTCTGCTTTCGTATTCCGATACGATGGCAGAGCAGGATGCAGATTCGAAATCGCTCATCACGCTGCTCCATCTCAGGAATATCGAAGAAAAGACCGGCAATGATTTCACCATAGTAAGCGAGATGATGGATATCCGAAACAAAGAGCTTGCCGAAGTTACCGAAGCAGATGATTTCATCATCAGCAATAAGCTTATCAGCTTAATGCTCTCGCAGCTATCGGAAAACAAGGAGCTGAAGGCTGTGTTCGACGACCTGTTCGATGCGGATGGTTCAGAGATCTATGTTAAGCCGGTTACCGATTATGTTAAGACAGGCGTGCCGGTAAACTTTTATACTTTGTGCGAATCAGCTTCGCGCAAAGGTGAAATTGCAATTGGTTACAGGCTGAACGAGTTTTCGCATAATGTGAATAAAGCGTACGGCGTGATGGTGAACCCGAAGAAATCAGACATGGTAACATTTACCGATAACGATAAGCTGATAGTTATTGCGGAAGATTAGAATTTCAGAAACAGCACTTTTTTGAAAACGTCAGGAGTTACTTCCTGACGTTTTCATTTAGGACGTATTGATGTAACACTGAAAATTAAAGCAGGGAATGCATCTGAACTATTTTCAAATAGATAATGTATCTCTTAATTCAACATCATCAAAGCATATGGGTGAACTATGTGATGCATTCCTGAATACAGATTGTGGCGAACAGTAAAGATAGAGTGTTTGCAGACAACCCCCTTGTGTTCCCCCTTTCAGGGGGAAATGATTTTATAAACAATCCAGTCAGGCGACCGGATTTACATTGACCGCGTAGCGGTCACACATTTATAGCCAGGATATTTATATAGATTGACCCCAGCGGGGTCACACATGAATATTGAATGAAACAGATCAAACCACCCCAAATATCAATTTGCCATCAGAATTATATTTATAGACCTCCCCGTTTCAGCTAGCGCTGAAACACCCCTCCGAAGGAGGGGTTAGAAGCATACTATGTGTGCCGTCAGGAGTTACCTACCGGACGGGTTTTTTGCGTCAAGGGAACTGCCCTGGCGGTCTTAGCCATGATGCTTCATTTAGTGGATGAAAGATATCCATAATCACTAAAAAAAGCCGGAAAACCCGCAGAAAATACCTTTAAAAAGCATATTAGTAAAAACAAATTATGTATATATTTGCTACTATGAAATCTGATACAGAAATAAAGATCAAAGATAATTTAGCAAAACGTGTTTATAAATTATCCAAGGAAACTCAGAAGGATACTTCTTATCATCTCAATAAGGCACTTAAAAACTACCTCGATGAAACCGATGAACTGAAAGAGGCCATGAAGCGCCTGAACAATAAAAAAGAAAGATCAATTTCATCGAAAGAGTTTCGTCAAACCCTTGGCATTTAAAATAAACTATAAACCATCCGTAGCAAAAGATCTGAAAGGAATTCCTAAAAAGGAAATTTCGGAAATGCTTGATAAAGCTGAAAGTAAGCTTTCCGCAGATCCTCACGCTTTTCCAAAACTAAAAGGTGAATTCAAAACGCTGAGGAAATTCAGAATTGGCAAATACAGAATCATCTATACAATTAATGAACAGGAAGTAACCATTCTAAAAATCGGTCACAGAAAGAATATTTACAGGTAACCATGATCAAACTTCGCGCACTTGCTGAAAACACCAAAGAATTCTCGGAAAAGCACCCCTCACTGATCTACAAATCACTTGGCAAAACCGGACTTACGGTTTCCGCATGCGGATTCGGAGCGTACCGTACCGATTACAGGGTGCGCGAGCATTTCGAAGCGCTTGAGTACGCCATATCGCAGGGTATAAACCTGATAGATACTTCGGCAAACTATTCCGATGGCGGCAGCGAAATACTTATCGGCAATGTACTGGAAGAGATGATCTCGGCAGGCAGCCTGAAACGCGAAGAGATAGTGATTGTGTCCAAAGGCGGGTACATACAGGGTAAAAATCTTGAAGCCGCCAAAAAGATGAAGGAAGACGGCGTGGGTTACACGGCGGTCACCGAGTATGCCGAAAATATCTGGCACTGCATACACCCTGATTTCCTGAAGGACCAGATAACGCTCTCGCTTGAGCGGCTAAAGCTGGAAACTATCGATATATACCTGCTCCACAATCCCGAGTATTTCCTCGACTCTCCCCTCTCGAAAGATCTTGAGCCGGATGAGCTGAGGCATGAATATCACATCAGGATAAAAAGAGCATTTGAATACCTTGAAACCGAAGTCACCGCAGGCAGGATAAGTTATTATGGTATTTCCTCAAACTCATTTGTTAAATCTTCCGATGACCCTGTGTTTACTTCGCTTAAAAGCTGCGTAGATGCCGCAAACGAGATCTCTGAAGAAAACAGCTTTTACGTTGTTGAGCTTCCGCTCAATCTGCTGGAAAAGGGTGCTATAGTAAATAAAAACCAGGTAGGTGATTCATTTAACGTGCTGGAATACGCATACGAAAGCGAGCTTGGTGTACTGGTTAACCGTCCGCTAAACGCGCTTGGCGAGAGCGGATTAACCCGGCTGGCTGATTTCCCCGTGGATAAGGAATTCACAACGCTTGATGAAGCGCAGATAATCGCGGAGATCAACCTGCTTGACCTGATGGAAGAAGATTTCATCAAAGATCACCTTGAAAGTATTCAACTAAGCGACGAGAACCGCAAAGCGGTGCAGGCTTTTTTGAAGGCAGGTGAAATTTTGAAGGAGAACTGGAAGGGCTTCGGCTCGATGGAAAATTTTAATGATGTGAAAAAGCAGTTCCTCATTCCAAGGGTAAATTATGCATTCACCACACTTGTAGCATCACCGGGTGTAACTGAAGAGGTAAAGGATAAGCTGGATAAGATCGCAAGACAAACCAATAAGCTTATGGGAATACTTGATAGCCTCTACGGGCTGCTTGCAAATACAAAATCCGCTGATCTTCACCTCAGGCTCAATAAAGCAGTTGATGCAGCCGAAGCCGATAGCTTTAAAGAACTTTCGCTCTCGCAAAAAGCAATATTATTCATTAATTCATTAAAGGAAGTAAGCTGCACGCTGGTTGGCATGCGCCAGAAAAGATATGTTGATGATGTTATAGGAGCTTTAAGCGCAGCAGCACTTGTTGATGCTTTGGAAAAGTTCAAGGAAATATAATACAGTTATCCTGAACACAAATTCTGAAAACCGGAACCGCTGCTTCCGGCAGAGGCAGCGGCTGAAAAAACGTTAATTTACTTTTATCTGCTTGGGATCGTTTAAGATGATCTGCGGTTTTCCCTTGAACTGTGAAATAAACCCCGATACTTCCACGTTCTTGTTCTTATACTTTCCGATATCAGGAAAATCGCTGAACTTACTTGCAAATATCACAGCGGTGAACGGATTGTTAGGATACTTCTCAACGAAATTCAGGTATGCAACCTTATCGGATTGGTAAATATCTGCAACAAATCCCTTAACTATTACAAGCTTACCGTGGTAATCAGCAGCTTCAAGGGGAGAGATTGTCGCAATTGGCTTTTTCCTGTCTGCGATTTCTTGCCTTTTTTCCTGATCAGCAAGGTCTTCCATCTTCAGTACGCTTGAATCGTTAGCTTTCTGCTTCAGATCTTCTTCTCTTTTCCGCTCTGTACTTTTTTCCTCTGTACTTTTTTCCTCTGTGCTTTTTTGCTGGTCGTCAACAAATTCAGGTTTCTTTTCTTTACTGCATGAAGAAACCAGCGATATCAAAACCGCGAAAATCAATATTCTTACAATATAAAATTTCATAAAGTTCATGAACCTTGTATGGTTCTTTAATAAGTTAAATAAAAACCCATGATATATCTATCATGGGTTATAAAAATATATAAATAATTCTGCGATTTCAATGATTATCAGCCGTGGTAAATCTACCTTCCGCGCTTACGTGCAGCAGGTTTTTTTGCTTTAGCTTTAACTGATTTGCTGCCTTTTACATTTTTACCTTTTGTATTTTTACCTTTTGCATTTTTGCCGGCGGCTTTCTTAACTGCGGCTCTTTTAGCTTTCTTCTTCACTGGAGTATTTGATGTTCCCCTGCCCTCATCATACATCAAATGTGCCTGTGCGGCAGAAAGCCTTGCAATTGGCAGCCTGAATGGCGAGCAGCTTACATAATCCAGCTTTGCCGTATGGCAGAAATGGATCGTTTTCGGGTCGCCGCCATGCTCGCCGCAAATGCCGACTTTCAGCTTTGGCTTAACGCCTCTGCCTTTATCAACCGCCATTTTTACCAGAGATGCTACGGCCGGATCGATCGATATGAACGGGTCACCAGGAATTATTTCCTTCTCTATATAATATGGGAGGAATGTGCCGGAGTCATCGCGGCTTAGACCCATTGTAAGCTGGGTGAGGTCGTTTGTGCCGAATGAAAAGAACTCTGCCGTAGCCGCAATTTCATCGGCTGTTAAAGCAGCCCTGGGCACTTCGATCATTGTACCGACAAGGTAATCAAATTTCACGCCTTCGGTAGCTATGACATCTTCAGCTATTTTCCTGACAACCTTAGTTTGATGCACAAGCTCTGCACTTACACCAACCAGCGGTATCATAACTTCAGGTTTAACATTAATACCAGCTTTTTTAGCTTCTGCAGCAGCCGAAAATATTGCCTTTACCTGCATTGCGGTTATTTCGGGATATACAATTCCGAGCCTGCATCCCCTATGCCCCATCATCGGGTTAAATTCATGCAGACTTTCCACTTTGGCCTTAATATCTTCAAACGACTTATTAAGCATTGTGGCAAGCTCTCTCTGTTCACTTTCTTTATGCGGAAGGAACTCATGAAGCGGGGGGTCAAGCGTCCTGATAGTAACCGGCAGATCTTTCATCTCCCTGAATATTCCGAGAAAATCATCCTTCTGGTACGGAAACAGCTTATCAAGCGCAGCTTCACGTTCGGCTAAAGTATCAGCAAGTATCATCTCGCGTACTGCGTTGATCCTATCGCCGCCAAAGAACATGTGCTCTGTTCTGCAAAGCCCTATACCCTGCGCGCCGAATGCAAGAGCATTCCTGCACTGGTCGGGCTGGTCAGCATTTGTGCGCACTTTCATGGTGCGGTACTTATCTGCCCATGACATTACCTTATCATATATCTGGAATGTTTCGGAGTATTCCGGCTTCAGCGATTTTTCAAGAAGCACCTGCAAAATTTCAGATTCCTTGGTGTGTATCTTTCCTTCAATTACTTCGCCTGTGGTACCATCAATCGATAGCCAGTCGCCTTCTTTCAGTATGAAACATTTATCATCTCTAACAACTTTCAGTTCGCGGGTTTCATAATCTATTTCAAGATCGCCGCATCCTGCAACGCAAACCTTGCCCATCTGCCTTGCAACAAGTGCAGCGTGAGAAGTCATTCCGCCCCTTGCGGTAAGTATTCCTTCGGAGGCATTCATACCTTTAATATCCTCCGGCGAAGTTTCAATTCTTACGAGTATAACTTTTTCGTTTCTTACAGCTGCATCTTCAGCGTCACCGGCATTGAAATAAATCCTTCCTGTTGCCGCGCCGGGTCCGGCGTTGAGTCCTTTTGCAATTAGTCTGCCCAGCCTGATGGCTGTTTCTTTTTCAGCATTATCAAAAATTGGCCTAAGCAGCTGGTTCAGCTGGTCGGGCTCTATCCTCATTATTGCGTCACGCTCTGCGATAAGCTTCTCGTTCACCATATCCACCGCGATCTTCACTGCGGCAGAGCCTGTGCGCTTTCCTACCCTGCACTGCAGGATATAAAGCTTGCCATCCTGTATGGTGAATTCAATATCCATCATATCCTTGTAATGGCGTTCCAGTGCTTTGCGCACTTTTTCAAGCTGTGAATACATTTCCGGGTTCTGCTGGTTAAGAGTTGCAATTGTCAGCGGAGTTCTGATACCCGCTACAACATCCTCACCCTGCGCGTTCATAAGGTACTCGCCGTAAAAAACATTCTCCCCTGTTGAAGGGTCGCGTGTAAATGCGACTCCTGTGCCTGAGCTCTCACCCATATTGCCAAAAACCATTGATTGAACATTAACCGCGGTTCCCCATGATTCAGGAATATCATTCAGCTTGCGGTAAACGATCGCTCTTTCATTCATCCACGAGTTGAATACAGCATCAACTGCGCCGTTGATCTGTTCCATCGGGTCCTCGGGAAATTCCCTACCAAGCCTTACCTTGATCTCATGTTTGAATTCCTGCACAAGCTCTTTCAGGTCTTCAGCCGTAAGATCTGTATCCATCTTCACGCCGCGTGCGCGTTTTTTGGTTTCGATAATGAGCTCAAACGGGTCGCGTTCATTTTTGCTGTGCGGCCTCATTTCCATTACAACATCGCCGTACATCTGCACAAAGCGGCGGTATGAATCGTAAGCAAACCTTTCGTTGCCCGTCATTTCGATCAGGCCATGAACTGTTTCATCGTTAAGCCCCAGGTTTAAAATCGTATCCATCATGCCCGGCATCGAGGCGCGCGCGCCGGAGCGAACAGATACAAGCAGCGGGTCGCTTTTATCGCCGAATTTTTTGCCGATCTCCCTTTCCATCTTGGAAAGTGCGGCGCGAACCTGCTCTTTTAACTCTTTAGGATATTTTCTTTTGTTCTTGTAGTAATGGGTGCAAACTTCTGTGGTTATTGTGAATCCTGGTGGTACGGGCAGCTTGAGGTTTACCATTTCCGCCAGGTTAGCGCCTTTACCGCCAAGCAAAGGTTTCAACGCGGCATCGCCATCAGCTTTCTTACCGCCAAAGTAATACACTAGTTTTTTAGGCATTTTTCGGTTTATTTTTAGATTATACCAAAATTTTAATTGTCAGATGGAGGCGGTTTCGAAACCACGAAAAACAGAAAGCGCTGCTGCTTTATTGTTTGGGTTACCTTTTTATAAAGTATTAAATATCGAAGTAATTTTTCTCCTCTTCTTTAAAGATCGAAAGCACTTCTTCAGGCGATACGGCTTCAAGAAGCCTCTCGCGGAATTCGTCTTTGTTCATCAGCCTTGATATCCTGCTTAAAAGTTTTATATGGGTGTTCAGCAGATTCTCTTTACCAATGAGCATAAATATGAACCTTACGGGCTCACCATCTATTGAATCGAAATCTATGGGTTCTTTTGTAATAGCAAACGCTGCAACAACGTCACTAATTGAATCCGTCTTGCCGTGCGGAATTGCAAAACCTTTTCCCACTCCTGTTGAAACCAGCTTCTCCCGTTCAAAAATAGTTTTGGAAACTTTTTCTTTGTCAAGGATCTTGTTAGATTTTGCCGCAAGCTCGATTACTTTACTTATCGCATCATCTTTATCAGCCACATCCAGGTTTACAGCTATTACATCAGTGCTCAGTATATCAGAAATTTTCATGACATTAATAAAATGATAATTATTACCTCAACTACAAAGTTAGCAAATTTAACCGTAATAAAAAATTTAGAATTTACTGCGTAAAATGGCAAATTTACCCTCAAAAACGCAGTTTAGGGGCAAATCTCACAAAGCTGGAGGTTTAGATCATTTGCCATCACGGCGCAAAACCCGCATGCTTTTTTTTGAGGTGGTATATTGTTGACTTCACTGCTCTCTGAACCACGGGACTTGTATCCTTGGAAAGCGCCTTCAAGAACTTTCGCGCCAATTCGGGATGATTGCTGCCGAAACTATTGTTGAACGCCATAGCAATGTTCCATCGTACATTTTCATTTTTCACTTTGAGCATTCGCCCAAGGAACTGCATGGTTACTTCTGTAGCCCCATTGCCGAAATAGGAACCGAGTATGAAAGGTCCCAGATTTTTCTTCACGTAAACCGAGCTGTCATACATCAACGGCTCAAACAGTGCGAAGGCCTTCTTCAATTTTGCGGGGTCATTCTTATCACGCAAAACGACCGCTGCAAGTACTACACCACGCCTAATGTTTTCGGAGCTGTCCTTTGTCCATTTTTTTAGGATTGTGTAGAATTCGGGATTTTCTTTCAGCGTTCCGCCCAATGCGCCGGCTGCGTATTCTCGGACTTCCCAATTCCCGTCATCTGTAATCTTATACAGCCATTTGGTAACTGCAGCTTTGTTGTGACTGTATCCTCGCCATAAAATATGAATGCCGACTTCTTTAGCATTATCGGATTTTAGTTTAAGAATTTTCAATCCTGCTTTGTAAAATTCACGTTCGGGATTTTTATGGTTCGCCGGGGTTATATGCTTTACAATTTCTGCTATCACATACCGCTTATCCTTCATCTTAGCCGTACCGGAGTGTTTTGTGGAGATGGAATCAAGTATAGCAATGATCTTTTTGAAATCCTGCTTAAACAAAGCCGAAGCAATTACTGCTTTTTGCTTTCTTGTGAGTAACGAGTCTTTCATATTACAAAGATACAAAAAAATATTTGTTGAGAATGCGGGTAGTACATACTTGTTTGTTTGTATGTATTGAATAAATGATTGTCTATGATGGTCACCCAAACTGGAGTTTGGGTAACAGGGTGATAAATAGTTTTTTATGTAGAGACGACCCGGTGGGTCGTCTCCTTTTGAGTTTTGAGATAAACCAGGGGTCTAAGGCGGCAGAGGGTGGAGACGAAGGTCACCCAAACTGGTGTTTGGGTGAGAGAGGACTGGAAACGGAGTTTGGGTGATGTGAGATCTAAATGTGAAACAGTGCTGCCGAATTGATGTTTTTTATTTATCACAAAAAAAGTGGTGCCGGTTTTCACCAACACCACTTTAGTTTTACGAAATGCAGTTTTGCTATTTCATTTTTTCATACTCAGGCATAACAAATCCTGTTATGAATCCCGAGCCCGGCTTTACTTCAAGCGCCGCATCGATCCATTTTTTAGCTTCTTCCTTTTTATCATTCTTAATGAAACACATTGCGATCATTCCGGCTGCCTGGTCATTGCCCCAGTTTGGATAAGTTTCATCTTTCAGCTTGTAGGTTTTGAAATAGCCCCATGACTTTTCGAACATGCCCTGCGCTTTATCAACGCCGCCGCCGAAACTTTCCGGGGTGTAGAACGTCATGTAACCATCAACAAGATAGTACCTTGGATTTTCCGGCTCAAGCTTCATAGCCTTATCTTTTGCTTCCTGTGTTTTGGCTATGATATCGTTCATTTTATCCGGCTCATACTGCCAGCGATTACCCTGTACTGCCATCTTCATAATATACGCGTCCGCGAAATCATCCTTCACATCGGTTGCTTTATCAAGCAGGCTTAAAGCTGACTCGGTGTATTTCTTCATATCATCGTTATTCTTTTCTTCAACAGCGGTTCGGGAGAGCATGTAATCCACGAATCCCAGGTAATAATTAACCATCCATTCATTCTTTTTGAGCTGCAGGATACGCTCGAAATCACCCCTTGATTTCAGCAGCGCGGCTTTATCATTCTTATCCGCGGCTTCGCCCATCTTTTTCATCGCCTTCGTCATTGCATCGGTGTAATCATCTGCTTTCGCGTTTTCAATCACCAGGAATGCGAACAGCAGCATAACGATTGCTGAGAGTGTTATTTTGTTCATGTCTGTTGTACCTTTCTATGTCCACAATATCTGTGGAGTTTTATATTGTAATTATTTATATTTTTGCCTTTTCACTTTTGCCTTTTCACTTGACTAAAATTGCAGCCCCAATCCCAAATAGAACTGGCGCTTGTTTGTTGTTACGATCTCGTCGCGCTTTGAATAATCTGAATTATATGTATAGTCATACAGATTCTTCTGGTTCAACAGGTTATTTATCTGGAATACTGCTATTGCAAACCTGCCGAAGAGCGAAAATATATACTGGAAGTTAACATCCATCCTCTGGTATGTGGGGAACCTGCCGCTGTTGGTTTCAGCATATATCGGCTGGTAAGCATTCGCATTCGGATCATATACACCGCCTGTGATGGGAGTGTATGGCTTCCCGGTTGAAAGTCTATATGTGAGCCCGGTGGTGATAACATCAGAAATATTATAGCTTGCAACAAATGTCAGGTTGTGGGTAATATCATATGCAGCGGGTAATTCTGTTTGGGCATTGTATTGACTGCGTTTTGAATCAGTATATGCATACGATATCCATGTAGAATACTTGTTTGTTACCGTTGATTTTAAAAATACATCGATACCTTTTGCGTAACCTTTGCCGCCGGATGTATATAAAAAGCTGGTTGTATCGCGCAGCACAAGATTTTTGTAATCCTTGTAATAACCTTCAACCCTGAAAACGAACAATCCTTCCATCTTATTAAATTCATACCCGAGTATATAGTGCGATGCCTGCTCAGGCTTGAGGTTAAAGTTATCGGATTGCGCATAATACTCAAGCCTCGGGAACTGGTGATAAATACCAACCGCGCCTCGGAGTATCATATCTTTGGCGAACTTCCAGCCCATTGAAAGCCTGGGATCCACAACGCTCTTTTTTGAAAGAGTATGGTAATCTGTTCTTACTCCTGCAATGGTGAAAAATCTTTTGAATGGCTTTATCTGCGCTTCAAGGTATCCGCCAACCCTGCCGGAGTGTGTATTGCTGTTCACATCAAAGCGCGGCGCGTTGTTTCCGATATTGTAAGAATACTGCGGCACAGTTCCGTCGAATTTATCTTCGTTGTATTCATACTCACCGCCTGTGTTCAGATCTATCTTTTTAGATAGCCTGTGTGTAACATCAAGTCTGTATTTACTATATAGCTGCTTTGAAATCGTGTTCAGGATACCGTATCCAACATCATCGGTGTGGTGGCTGTAAGAAACACCCATGCTGTAGAATGTTTTTGCACCCAGCCCGGCAGAGTATTTCAAATTGCCGAAAACTGTTTCGCTGCCGGAGTTGAAAAATCCATCATAAGAAGGACTTGTATTCCGAATGCCGATCTTATCTTTGCTGTAATCAAAAACGCCTTTCAGGTTACTGCTGGTTGAAGGCTTATATGAGATGCTGCCGCCGATGCCGCGCGCAAGCGGGATTGGATCATATTTATCAACAAGGTAGCCGTTTAGCCTGAAATACGGTTCAAGTATGGTTTGGCCGATATCTACAGTTGCGCCGAAATTTTTCTTTTGGTTCAGATATACACCGCTTAAGCCAACATTAGCCAGCCCCAGCCACAGGAATCCGCCTGTGCCCTGCGGCATCTCGTAGGTTTTGAGGTCAAGAACTGCCGAAAGAACATTTCCGAACTTCGCGGAAAATCCCCCGCTCGAAAAGTTTATACCGCGCAGTCCCCATGGATTAATAGTAGTATAACTTGATGTGTTAAAGTCATCATCGAATATAAACGGATTGTACAGTGAAGCCTGGTCTAATATTGTAAGCACCTCGTTCGCGTCGCCGCCGCGCACGGTGATCCGGCTGCCTTCATCAACCTGGTTTGAACCGGGAAATGTAGTAATAGCACGGAACAGGTCGCCATCGGAACCGGGTATCCGAACGATCTCAAGCGGCGTGATTGTTACCTGTGAGTTCTGCCCGGAAGTGTATGAGCTTGCCGTTACAATTATCTCTTCGGTTTCAACCACCGATTTTTTTAATCGCACGTTTAACTCCATCGGTTTACCGGCTTCAAGCGTAACCGTCTGCCGTTTATCGCTGTAATCAATAGCGGTAAACAATAAATTTTGTGAGCCTGTTCTTGAGGTCTCAAATTCATAATATCCGGTTGAATCTGTAGTTGCCCCGTCAATAGTGCCTTCTATTACAACATTGGCGCCATTTAACGGAGCATTTTCATCGCCGGTGATCTTCCCCGAGATCTTTATATCCTGCGCATGCAAAGCCGCGGATAAAAAGAACAGGATCAAAAGCGTTAAAAGTGTTTTCATTGCTGCTCCTGGTATATAGTTTTAGTTTTTATTTATCAGTTTATTATATTCTTTTTCGGTCAGGCTTTCTTTATAGCCGGTGTATGCGCCAATGTAGCTGAATGCAATTCCAATACCCCATCCAAGTGTTACAAATGCCGGCCATGGAAAGGTATAATTGCCGTGTTTACCTGAAGTAAAAAGCCAGATTCCCCACAAAAGTACATTTACAGCCAGATATATCAAGAGTGATTTTTTGAATGCGGTGCGTTTTTTTGCCAGCCTCCAGAGCTTCTCATCTCTTTGCTGTGTGCCGCTGTTTATGTTATTTTGGTTATCCATATTGTTATGTATTTGAATTTTTAACTTTTGTTTTATTCTGCTTCATGTTTTTTGCTGAAACACACCCTCCCGCCAAGGCGGGACAAGCTGTCTTCCCGGCTACCGCCGGTCAGACACCCCTCTCAAGAGGGGAATTTTTCATTTAATTCCCGTCTTGTGTTGGGAATGTTTCCTTTAATTCCCCTCTTGCTTGACTGCCTAAGCAGTAGAGGGGAGGGAGCGAAGCAGAAGGGGTGTGTTCTGTATTTTTTTCAAAACAACTTATCATAATTGTTAATTGATAATTGAACTTATTTCCTGATTATGCTTTCAAGCTTCTTAATGTAATCTTCAAATGCTTTCCTGCCTGTATCTGTAATAGCGTATCTAGTAACCGGCTTGCGCATCACAAACTCTTTCTTTACTGATATATAATTGTGGTCTTCAAGCTTCTTAAGGTGAACGCTAAGGTTGCCGTCGGTCGCGTTAATTTTTTCACGGATGAAGGTGAACTCAGCTTCTTCCACGCTGATAAGCACCGCCATTATCGCGGTTCTTATGCGGGAGTGAATTACATCATCTATTTCATGGTAATTAAAATCGGTCATTACGCGGCCAGCAGCTTAAGCTCCCTTTTTGATTGAACAAACATTATCACACCCGGGGTTACCTGGAAACAAATTATCATAACCGCAAAAATAAGCATCGAGTGGAGCCCTGGATAAAGTAGGAGTAAAATTGAACCTGCCCACCAGAAAATGCAGAGTGCGCTCAGCCATTTAACCTGCTGTATCACTCCGCTTACCAGGTAAGCAGCGCCAAGCACTACCGAGATCAGCGGAAATATCATAATTGCATTATATGCCCCTGATACGGTTCCGGCAAATCCAAGTATAAACATACATATTCCGCTGCCGCTCCACAAAGTATTAAGCAGCCTGCCGGCAAAAGTTTTAACTTTTACATGTTTTTCCCTTTTGCGCTCAATTATACCCTCTATTATAGCTGCACTTGTCATCGAAATGAACCATAACATACCCTGCATGTTAATGGAGGTATTTGTTAATACCATTATATAATTGGCAATCAAAGCCGCTGTTACAATTAGACCCCAGTAAATGTAATGCCAGCCGTTATCAACAATAGCTTTTTTGCTGTCTTCCATAATTTTTTTAATTACGGAAATTTCCTCTTCGGCTTTATTAATTTTTATAATTGGTTCGCTCATTATTTACCGGCTCTTTCTGATTGTTTTTTTTCTTCTGCCCACGGCACCCAGGCAGATACTGCCAGCATGACTGCCAGAAATAACAGGGAGTGAATTCCCGGTCGGAAAAAGAAAAAAACGCTGCCTGCCCACCAGATAAAAGAAATAATTTTAATTGACTTCAGCTTCTGAATCATGCTGATCACGTAAAATGCCATTCCAAGCACCATGCAGTTCATTGAAACAATAATGAAGGGATCGTATGCCTTTGCAGCAATTGAAGCAAATGCAAACAGGATATTTGATATACCCACAGCTATACCAATCGAAGCCAGTATCTTACCGGCGAATGTTTTTACCCTGTTTTGTGTGTTCTCTTTTTTGGCAAGAATTATGGAATACACCGTACCAAACCCGGTAACGGCTAACCACAATAAACCCGAATATTTCAAACCGGTGCCGGTTAAAGCCATTAGATAGTTCACCAGTACGGCCAGGGAAGTAAGTGTGAACCAGAATATACCCTGTGAGCTTTTATCGTAAACAGCGCTTCGGCTATCCAGCATTATCTTTTTAATTACCGCAATTTCGAGTTCTGCCTGTTTGGTTTCCATAACTTAAGCCGCCTTATATTCTGCTGCTTTAATTTCTTTTTTCCACTTCGAATACATTAAAACACCGGGCAAGACCTGCATAAAAAGCATCATCAGCCCGAACATTAGCAGGGTATGAGGAGATATCCAGAAGAACATCACAATTGCGCCCGCCCACCATCCAAAACCCAGATAGCGGAACATTTTCTGATTATAAATAACACCGCTTACGAAAAATGCCGCCGCAAGTACACATGCCATTAACGGACAAATACCGTATCCCTTTACCAGCCCTGAGTATGAACCAACAAATCCTATCACAGTCATAGTAATTCCCGCAGAACCCCATATAGCACCTGCTACCTTGCCTGCAAATGTCACAGCCTTGTTTTCACGTTTTTCCTTACGCATCTGGATAATTGTAAATATCCATCCTGCGCCAATGAGCACAAACCATGCATAATTTGAAACAGACCAGTCTATTATTCCCAACACTGAAAAATAAGTGAGGAAAAGTCCGGTGGAAATCAGCAATCCCCACACAATGAACCCGAGCCCGTCATCGATTAGTATCCCGCGGGTCTCTTCCATGATCTTTTTGATCTGCGAAATTTCAAGCTCTGCCTGTTTTGTATCCATTGTATATAACTTTATTAATTGTCTGTGTTTTGTGATTCCTGTTGCGGTTTATTCCCACTTAAAAAATTTGATGGTAACAGCATATATCACTACTCCCCATGCCACTAGAATGAGCATTTCCTTTGGAAGGGTAAATATCGTAGCTCCGTCAAACGCAATTTTGCGCAGCGCATCATTCAGATATGTCAGCGGAAGCGCGCGGCTTATCGGCTGCAGCCAAGCGGGAAACGCGTCAATTGAAAAGAATGTGCCTGCCAGCAGGAACTGCGGAAGCGTGATAAGATTCGCAATTGGCGGCACGGCGTTCAGATTCTTCGCAATGTTGGATACAAAAAATCCGAATCCCAGGAACACGATCAATCCAACTACCGATACTATCAGCATGTTGAGGAATGTCCACACCCCGTTGATAAGTGTAAACCCAAAGAGGAAGTGCCCTATTGAAATGATTATTACCGAGCCTGAAATTGAAAATATCAGCCTGCTGATGGCTTCGCCGAGTACTATATTATTGCGGTTTATTGGTGTTGCAAAGAAGCGTTTTATGACGAGGGTTTCTTTTAGTGAAATAAATACGAACGCAGTACCGAATACACCTGCGCTAAGTATTGAAAATCCAAGCTGGCCGGGCAGAATAAAATCGATCGTCCTGAATACCCTGCCTTCGATATCAGTTTGCTTTATTGTTACTATCTGAGGCTGCCCGTTCTTCAGCTGCAAATTGAAGCTTGTTATCACCTGTGAAATCAAAAGCTTTACAAGGTTTGATCTATCGGGCTTTGCTTTGTTTGTCTTAACTTCAACGTTATACTCAGGCATGGTGCCCGGGGGATTCTTAGTAATAAGCAGCAGCGCGTCAGTTTCGCCTTTTTCAAGCTTCGCATCAAGCTCGGCATCTGTTAGCGGATCTTCTATGTTGAAGTTCTCTACATTTATTATTGAGTGGTACAGCGGGTTATTAATATCGCTTTTGCTGTAGAAGCCGATATCAAAGCGGCTGGAGCCGCCGCCGATGAATCCGAATACTATTATAAAAATTAACGGAAACAAAAGTGTGAATATTACGCTTGATGGATTGCGCAGAATTGATCTTAAGCTCGCCTTTGATATTGCAATCGTCGCGCGGACCTGGCTGTACTTATGTTCAGGTGTTACAGGCTTATTGCTCATCTCTCAAATCCTTCCCGGTAAGGCTTATGAAAACATCTTCAAGGCTCGCATGTTTCATCTTTTCTTCCCTTGTGAATCCTTTAGCAAGCAGGTTATCTATCAGATTGTTGGGTGAATCAAGCTCTATCACTTTTCCTGTATCCATTATTCCAACTCTATCGCAAAGCTTTTCGGCTTCATCCATATAGTGTGTTGTAATTACAACCGTTGAGCCGCCATCGCGAATGTTTTTTATAAGATCCCATAAATTCCTGCGCGCCTGCGGATCAAGCCCGGTTGTAGGCTCATCAAGGAACACAACTTTCGGCCGGTTGATGATAGTGGTTGCAACGGCGAATCTCTGTTTCTGTCCCCCGCTCAGGTTTTTGTAAATTGCGCCGGCTTTTTCCCGTAAACCAACCATGTCCAGAATTTCATTCGGATTGACGTTGATGTTATACAATCCGCCGAACAATTTTATGAGCTCGGTCAGATTGAGATTCGGGTAGAAACCGGATTGCTGAAGCTGCACGCCTATGATCTTTTTTACTTCATCTTTGTTTTGCGAAACCGAATATCCGCCGACTTTAACCTCGCCTGAGGTTTGTTCGCGCAGTGTTTCCATTATCTCAAGCGTAGTGGTTTTGCCTGCGCCGTTGGGTCCAAGCAGGCCGAATATCTCGCCTTCGTAAACATCGAACGAGATGTCGTTCACCGCGGTCAGCTCGCCATACTTCTTGACGAGATTCTTAACTTCAATTATCTTATGTGAGTTATTGTTCAATTATGTTGTTTTTCACTCAAAATTGTACTTTGTTTTTTAAAGTACTTTACAAATATA
>JACSRQ010000246.1 GCA_014879675.1 Ignavibacteria bacterium | reverse complement strand
TGGATTTGGAGTTTTGTTTTTGATTTTGCATTTCATAAGTATTTAACCCCGTTGTTGGTGTTATCACCAACAACAAATGTAATTATCATCTACCAATATTCAATCCCTAAATGGATTGAAATCCTGCATTAACTTCCTGCACATTTCCAAACATGACGCACCTACGGAGCTTAATCTAAATTCACAAATTCATCTACAAACATGGCACTCCTACGGAGCTTTGAACTTTGCGCGTTTCCGGCTCTGTGCGAGAATGTAAATCCAGTCGCCTGACCGGATATGGGCTTTACTCAAATGCACTCGAATCAGGCGATTCGAGTTACAAAAAATATCCGCCAGGAGGTAACTCCTGACGGCACGCGGCTTGTCATGACCCAGGAGAGGCATATAGTTTCCTTTCAATCATTTCCTTATAGATTGATAATATTATCATATTTCGCTAAATTTGTTCTTCATATGACAGACCTAATAGAACAAATCAAAAATAAATTTTCAGAATCGAACGGGTTCAGCGGATTTGTATTTACAGAAAATCTGAATTACCCGATGATCGAACTTCCGAAAGACAGGCTGCTGGAAACAGCAGGAATTCTGAGAGATGAATTCAAAATGGAACAGCTTAGAGATGTTATAAGTGTTGACAGGTTCACCAAGAACGACAGGTTCGAGTGTATCTACAACATTTATTCGCTCACTAATAAAACCAGGTTGTTCTTAAAAGTAAGGCTTGATTCCAAGAACCCTGAAGTTGAAAGCCTTTTTCCGATCTGGCAATCGGCAAACTGGGCTGAACGTGAAGCGTATGATATGATGGGCATTACATTCCTGAATCACCCAGACTTGCGAAGGATGTACATGATGGAAGAGTATGAGTATCATCCGCTTAGAAAAGACTACCCGCTTATGGGATTACCCGGAGCAGTAACACTGCCCAAAAAATAAAAATAGAAAAAATCAGGCGTTTTACAGCCTCTAATACCATATCATGGCGGAAGAATTAACAAAAGAGCAATACATAGAAGAAACCAAGGAAGCGAGCCACATTTCCCTTGGACAGGAAAAAATACTCAGGGCACTAGAGTCTGATGATGTACGCGGACATTTTGAAGGTTCGCTGGATAACCAGCTTGTACTCAATATGGGTCCACAACATCCGGCAACACATGGTGTACTACAGCTTGTAGTCAGCCTTGACGGCGAAACCGTTGTAGGAACGGTCCCGGTTCTTGGATACCTTCACAGGGGCTATGAAAAACTTGCGGAAAATATGACCTTCCATGAGTTTATTCCCCATACAGACCGGCTTGACTACCTATCCCCTCTTGCAAATAATGTTGGCTATGTACTTGCAATAGAAAAATTACTGAACATTGAAGCTACACCGCGCGCGCAGTGGATAAGGACCATGTGCTGCGAAATGGCAAGGCTTGCCTCACACCTGGTGTGGATGGGCTCTATGGCAATGGATGTTGGCGCATTGACCGTATTCTTATGGACATTCACCGAAAGAGAAAAGATACTTGATGTACTTGATATACTTGCCGGCGTAAGGTTCACCACAAGCTATACAAGGATCGGCGGACTTGCACTGGATATGAGCGATGAATGTAAAGCAAGGCTTGTTGCATTTTTAGACCAGTTCATACCAAAACTTGAAGATGCCCGCAACCTGATTGAAAGAAACAAAATATTTATCAACAGGTGTGAAGGTGTTGGTTATATATCAAAAGAAAATGTGATCTCACTCGGCATGACGGGTCCGAACCTAAGGGCTGCCGGAGTTGCAAATGATCTGAGGATCGATGCCCCGTACCTGAAATACTCTGAGCTTGATTTCAATATACCAACCGCAACTGAAAGTGATGTACTTGCTAGGTATTATGTAAGAGTAAGAGAGATGTATGAGACTTACAAAATTTTAAGACAGTGTATAGAAAAACTTCCGCAGGGTCCGATAAACACCCCCGATGCGAAACAGGTATTACCTGATAAAGGCGAAGTATATTCAAAGATGGAAGAGCTTATTCATGATTTTATGATCGTGAACTTTGGCAATACCCCTGAAAAGGGAGCAGAAGCTTACCAGGCAATTGAGGCTTCAAAGGGTGAACTTGGTTTTTACGCAATAAGTGACGGAAAAGGTTATCCATTCAGATTGAAGATACGCTCCCCTTCATTTGTTAATTTGAGCGCACTGCCTACAATGATGAAGGGCGCTATGATATCGGATATAGTTGCTATCATTGGCAGCATAGATCCTGTGATGGGCGAAGCGGATAAATAGCAGTTTCAAATTCCCGCGAAGGCGGGAATCTATATTCAGATAACTCACAATATTTTCAAGATTATTCATGGCATTTTCTTATAGAATACAATAGATACCCGCTTTCGCGGGTATGGCTAAAAAATATGGAAATTAAATTTACTGAAGAGAATCTAAAGAAGCTTGAAGAAGCAAAGTCTCACTACCCTACCAGCGACGCTGCATTGATGGCGGCTTTATGGATAGCGCAGTACCAGTTTGGCTGGCTATCTGCTGATGTGATGAAATATGTTGGCGGCCTGCTGAATATTCCCTACGAGCATGTACTTGGCGTGGCAGAATTCTACACGATGTACAACAAAAAGCCGGTTGGCAAATACCACCTGCAGGTATGCACAAATGTTTCATGCATGCTTTGCGGCGGGTATGATGTGGTAGATTATATTTCCAATAAGCTTGATATTGGCCTGGGCGAAACAACACCTGATGGCAAATTCACGCTTATAGAAGCAGAGTGCCTTGGCAGCTGCGGAACGGCCCCTATGATGCAGATAAACGATTATTACGAAGAGAACCTCAGCAAGGATAAGATCGATTCTATTCTTGATAAACTTTCAAAAAGCTAATTGACTATTTATATATGCCAGACTTCCAGCCTATAATACTGAAGAACATACCTGATTTCCATAACATCGAAGTTTACATGAAAAACGGCGGGTATGAAGCATTCAAAAAAACTCTTAAAATGAAACCTGAAGAAATTATTGAAGAAGTTAAAAGGTCAGGGTTAAGAGGGAGAGGCGGGGCATGTTTCCCGACCGGAATGAAATGGTCATTCATGCCGCAGAAATCAGAAAAGCCGAAATATCTTTGTGCAAACGGCGATGAATCTGAGCCGGCAAGTTTTAAAGACAGGGAAATTTTCGAAAAGAATCCGCACCAGTTCATAGAAGGCACGCTGATAGCATGCGTTGCCATGGGAATAAAGACCGCCTATGTATATATTAGGGGTGAATACTATCCATGGATAGTTATGCTTCAGAAAGCTATTGATGATGCGTATGCTAAAGGTTTCATCGGAAAAAATATTCTGGGTTCAGATTTTTCAACTGAAGTTTATATTCACCGCGGCGCAGGCGCATATATTTGCGGCGAGGAAACCGCTTTACTTAATTCAATTGAAGGCAAGCGCGGCATGCCAAGGTTTAAGCCGCCCTTCCCTGCTAACTACGGATTGTGGGGCTGCCCTACTACAATTAACAATATTGAAACACTTGCTAACATTCCCCCGATTATTGAAAATGGCGGAGAGTGGTTCAGCAAGATAGGCGAACCAAAACATTGCGGTTCATTATTATACGGATTAAGCGGCCATATTAATAAACCGGGTATTTACGAGCTTCCTTCCGGCACATTGCTGACTGACCTTATCTATAAATACGGCGGCGGCGTGAAGGATAACAAAGCTATAAAAATGATCATTCCCGGCGGTTCATCGATGCCTCCGTTAACCGCTGATGAAATTGATGGCCTTCAAATGGATAACGAGCACCTTAAATCGGTAAATTCATATATAGGGACCGGCGGTATTGTGGTTATGAACGAAGATACCGATGTTGTAAAAATAATCAAGAGGATCACCAAGTTCTATTATCATGAATCATGCGGGCAGTGTACGCCCTGCCGCGAAGGCTGCGGCTGGATGCTGAGAATTCTCGACAGGATAGATAAGGGACAAGGCAGGCCGGAAGATATAGAGTTATTACGTGATGTTGCATGCAACATTGAAGGTAACACTATATGCGCATTTGGCGACGCTGCTGCATGGCCTGTAAAATGGGCAATTAAGAAGTTCCTACCGGATTTCGAGAAGAAGGTTAATGAAAGTGTGTCTCTCCCTATAGCGAATCGAGTTCACTCTTTAAGGGTAACCCATCAAGAGTAGGAAAATATAGCAAAAATAGCAAAAATTTCGCCCTTGCGAATTTTCTAACGTAATTCAGGTATTGTTTTTTCAAACTAATTCGTAAATATTGCGATTAATGATAGTATTTATCGCAGTTAACGAATAGTCATTAATTGGATATACAAGTTTTTAAATTTTGGATTCGTAATTAAAATTAAAAAAACGGAGTCAACAACAATGGATCAAACTTCATCTGCTAATGTAAAAACGGCACAGAACACCGGGTCTTCACAGCTTTTCGGTAGCAATTTCAAGAAAGATAATCTTGATAAGAGAGTACAGGAACTCCTGAAACAATCTACCGAATATCATGAGTTAAAACAATACGTGATCAACAGGGGCGTAAATAAGATACAGGCAGAAGGTGTTGCCGGTAGATTTTCACCCGCTATCCCATCTTTGATCGCTTTGCTTCTTTCAGTATTTATTGATGTGTCAAACGTACCTTTCCTTGGAAAGATCGCGCAGACACTGGCAAACACAGTATTCCCGGGCAGCGTAACTCTGAATAAAGGAGTTGAGCCGATCGCATTGTGGTGGATGCCGTTTATAGTTTATGCACTTTTCATTCTTCTTGCAGAGCTTTCATACCGCAAGCTGATGAAAGAAGTTTCATCCAAAGGCTGTTCACAGGAGATCATCGAAAGAATTACCAACAGGTATTCAACTATAGTTGATGGTGTTGGTACAGCTCTTCCGCTTCTTGGCGCAGCACTCCTCCTTATTTCAATCAAAGAAGGTCCAATCGTGTTCCTCGGTTTTTCAGTTCCATTTGAGATCAAGTCGATCGTAATTCTTGCAGTTGCAAAGCTGTTTGAAACGGTATTTGATGCACAGGGGCTTAAATTTGCAGAGCTTCGCGAAGAATTGAACGACCTTGAAAAAGAGTATTTCACAGAAAGAGAAGATATTCACCAGAGAGCAATACTACAGCAGCTTCATGACGGTTTTTCAAGAACAGGCGCAGCAGCAGGCGGCCCCGGTTACGAGAAATTCTCAAAAGAAGAAGCAGCAGAGATCTCAAGCTCACTCAAAAAAGCAGCAGAGTTCGGCGAGAACATTTCGAAGAACGTTGTCATTATGAAAAATGCTATTGCTGAAATGAGCAAAACAAATGTTCATGATTCAGAGCTTCTCAGGGAGCTTCAGAATACAAGCCAGTCTTTAACAACTGCACTTGCCGCTGCATCACAGACTGCTGAATACAGCGAAGCAATGAAGAAGAACCTTGAAGCTATGCGTAACCTGATGAAGGAAATGGATAACATCAAATATCCGGATGATAAGCTTTTGAAAGAGCTGCAGATCACTTCACATATGCTTACTGAAACCGTAAATTCATTTAAGGATGCCCAGGCGATCAAAGGTTTAGATAACCTCGCTTACCTGGCCGGAAAAAGAGCACAATAATTACTACTGGACCAGGAGAACTACTTAAATGAGAAAACAGAAAGACGTAAAATTTATAATCTACCAGGCGTTATACATATTTGTAGTGTGTGTAATTG